>JAATVN010000047.1 GCA_014523595.1 Nitrososphaerales archaeon TH5888
TAGACCATCTTTTCTCTTGTTGCATTCAATAGCGAGGTGTTTTGTCTAACAAACATTTTCCGCAAATATCGTATCGAATCTATTATGAGACGCTTATTTTCAGAAAGTAAGATGAAACAACCTGAACCATTATTTCTTATCCCTCCGATATTAATTGCCTTATCAACCTGATTACTACAAATTAACCTCAATAAGAGTTCCATTTCCAACCTCTTAGCAATTTTGATTTTTCTATTGTTTGATTCTAAAATAATTTTAATTACCTCAAAGATATGTCCTTTGCCAAAAATGTATTTTGGGTTAATACCCTGAATCATAACCTCCGGGAACATTTTTCTAAATGATTCAATAGTAGTTCCTATGTCAGTTACATGCAGAGTATCCGTACTGATAATTGCTACAAAAACTGAATCAATTTCATATAAGGGAATGTTACTAATGATTTGAATCTTTTCTTTCATGTCAGAATACGTGTATTAAATATTTAATAGACTTAACCACCATGAATTAGATTCGCAATAGTTACGATATCTCCAGATTTTATTTTTTGATCAGTGCCAGATATTGATAAATCTACACCATTAATCAAAACTAGGAGGTCTTCTTTATCAATATGTTTAGAATTAGTAATGTTTTGATAAAGTATGGAAAAAATGTTTGATAACATGATCTCGTTTTCGTGAATTATTATACTTTCTTTACCACAATATTTCTTGATTGAGCCTAGTAGCCGTAATGTAATCAATTTCCCGCTGAGAACTTTATATTATGTCTCCTCAACGTCCTGTTCACTTTTCTTATTTTGTTCTTTTGTTTGTTTGTTGATATATGAAGCAATATAACCGGCTATTTGATTTCGCAATTCTTTTGATCTAACCTTTGCAATCTCGTCTATTGTTTTTTTATTTTGTTGAAAATCAACATTAAATTTATCTGGATATCGGTTTAAGAGCTCGATTGAAAGTTTTTTAACTCTATTCAATATCTGAGACTATTTATGAAGGCTATTTTATACCTTCCTTATAAAAGAAACCATATTTAGGTACTAATCAAAGAATAAAATAGAGTTCTTTTCAAGTTTTTCTGCTACATTTTCTGGTGTCAAGCAAAGAACTTCCGACATACTTCTTACGACACTCATGAGGACCGAAGTTGGTAGTGTAATTACATTCTTAAGACATGATGGATATCTTACTGGTCCATCCGTTTCAATTAGTAACTTCCCTTGATCTGTTAACTTCAGCAAACTCTGCTTTTTCTTGGAATAAATTAAAGGTGGACCATATGAAATATACAAACCCATATCAAGAGCTTTTTCTAACTGTTGTGGAGATCCATCAAACCAGTGAAGGCATGCTTTTTTTAGATTAAATGTAGACAATACATTCAGAACTTCATCAAGTGATTGCCTTGAATGTACTGAGATGGGTTTATCATATGTTTCTGCAATAGTTAACATCTTAGTGAATACCTGATCTTGCATCACTTTGGTGTTTTTATCCTGATTGTAGTAAGTCGGATCTAGTCCAATTTCACCGATTCCATCAATGTTATGGATATTGGAGCTAACCATTTCTTCGAACTGTGAAATGTTCTCTTCTGCATATTGGGGATGTATTCCTAGAAAGTTATATACAATATTATGGACGTCCTTTTCCCCAAAAAGTCTTAATGCCTTTAATGAAGTCGAAGTGTTTACTGTCACTGAACATGCCTTTATACTCATTCCTTTCAAAGTTACAAGTATTGAAGGCAAAAAATTATCATATTCAGTATCGGTAAGATGAATATGAGAATCGTATAACACAGGAATCAATTTTCAATTGTCCTTACAAAATATTACTAATTAATCACAATATTTGAATCAAAATAAGTCTATCATGTGACTAGTTCTATTCTTCTCTTGTCTTTTGTTAACCAACTTACCCTCACCAATCCAAAAATTTCTAAATCGAGTAACGTTTTGTTAAGATCAGCCACCGTTATTTGTACTCCTTCTTTTTCTAAATTGCTTATTAGCTCATTGTCTGACAAATTTCCTACTTCCTTTATTTTTTCCAATATAATATTTCTTAGCGGATATTTCAAATGTCTTCACCAAATTCAGAATATATAACTTTAGTTACTTGATCTAATTGCATATTATAAATACTCTTCTAACTGTCTTAACTTTTAAAAGCATGATTGAACAATATTAACCTGATACCGATAAATGGGATTTTACTAATTGCAGGCGACGTCATAAGTGTTCAGGATTAGTTTATTTGATATGTATTTTTCAGCGAGCATCATGAACATCTGTTGTCGGACTTTAACTTCCATGAGTTTAAGTAAAGATATGATTAACAATATAGAAAAAATAATCAATCGGGTAAACCATTCGTATTTTGATTTAATTTAATTATCCAGTGGTTTCAGAGTAAATACAAATCTTGATCCCTCAAATTCAGTTACCCCTTGTCTCTCCCAGTTCACTTCATAACTATGGGTAATCTGTTTGCCTATTATGCTAATTTTTCTAGGAAGGTCAGCAAAAAGACTCTCTACTTTTTCTAGATTTTTTGTCATTAGAACTGATCTTCGTCTCTTCATTAGATATTTTACTGCAACATTCTTGTGGAGGTGCCCAAATTCCTGAATTTTTTCCCTTCCGTTGTCGATTATAAATTCACGCTTGGTCAATATGGGCATTACTTTAATTTACTTAAAAAGAGTCATTGTCAACTCTATTATAACAACATGAGTTAATTTGATCACATGTGAATACCGAGATACAAATTATAACATTTTGTAAATTCTCGTACATAAAGTAGCTTTTCACGTATGCAAGAAACGTTTATTACTTTTACAGCATATATAAAATACATGTACTCTCAAACTTTTTCTGTTCCTCATGCAGTAAGAGAGGTTATTGGTTCTAATACGTTATTTTTTCAGGCTTTAAGTACAGGTATAGCAAATTATACTGCTTTAGCACAAAAAATTAAGCCAGAGGTAGAAAAGCTAACGAAGTCTGAAGTAAATGTTAATACCCTTGTAGTAGCGATAAAACGATTTGCAGATTCACTGGATGGGAATGACTACGAATTTCATCCAATTTTTGACGGAATCAGAATGACCCTAACAGGGAGTATTATAGATATTGATTTCCATGAAACCGATGATGCCTATCAAGTCCTAGATGAAATATTTGAATTGGGTAGCGGATATAATATGTTCAGGACAAACAAGCAAATTCGGCTGTTTGCTGAAGACATAGATGAAATTCGAAGCATGTTTAAATCATCTCACAAGGGTGCTACAGGTGAAATAAAAGATGGGCTCTCCAAGATAACAATTACTGTTCAATCAGACAAAGAAAATACATATGAAGTACTATCAATTGTTCTTTCCATACTACACAACAATCGGATTCCTTTGTACAATGCCTTTTTCACACAAAATGAAATAGTTTTGATTCTGGGTATGGATGATGCAGCCAAGGCGTATGAGGTCATCAGAGAAAAATTATACAGTCATGATTAGTATTATCCGGTCTACTTTCAATTAAATAGTTAAATCAATAAAAGTAGGGAAACCGATTATCGGTAGTACTGAACAGAAACTTTTTCTCCCGGCTTACCTTCTCTTTGAGCTTTAATCTTTTTCACACCTTCTTCAATATGCCTCATCATTACGTGAGCTTCTGATGCGTGTCTTGCAGCTTCTTCAGGAGTAGGATATTTCGCGAGATATTCATGGAGTACCAATGAAACAGCTGTATTTACGACGGAACTAGTGTCAGCTCCACTAAAACCATCTGTCATTTCAGCTATTCTCGCCAGGTTAACATCTGAACCAAGTGGCTTGTCCTTACTGTGTATTTCCAATATTTTTAGCCTTGCAGATTTATCGGGTAGCGGCACTAACAAGATTTTATCAAATCTTCCTGGTCGTAACAAAGCCGTATCAATAATATCAGCTCTATTTGTTGCAGCCAACACAACTACACCTGAAAGTGACTGGATACCATCTAATTCTGTAAGCAATTGTGATACTACTCTTTCTGTAACCATACTGTCTCCTCCCATTCCTCTAACTGGAGCTATTGAATCTATTTCATCAAAGAATACTACACAGGGAGCTGCCTGCCTTGCTCTTCGAAAAATCTCTCTAATACCGCGTTCTGATTCGCCTACCCACTTGCTAAGGAGTTCTGGTCCTCTTACGCTGATAAAGTTGGCTTCAGACTCCGTGGCTACAGCTTTGGCGAGGAGTGTCTTTCCGGTTCCAGACAGACCATGCAGTAATAGGCCCTTTGGCATGGCATGTCCAAGCTTAGTATAAAGTTCTGGAAATCTTAATGGCCATTCTACAGCCTCTTGTAATTCACGCTTAATGTCCTCCAAACCGCCTATTGCAGACCAAGGAACATCCGGTGATTCCAGGTATACTTCTCTCATTGCAGAAGGAGTAACTTCTTTTACCGCATTTTCAAAATCTCCTCTGGTAACGATGAGTTTATTCAAGACTTCGGGTGAGAGTTTCTCATCTTCCAAATTTAATTCAGGAAGTAATCTTCTCAGACATTTCATGGCTGCTTCTTTACAAAGGTATTCAAGATCAGCTCCAACAAAGCCATGTGTTACAGCAGCAATTCTATCTTGTTCTACATCTGTGTCTAGTGGCATATTTCTCGTATGAATCTGCAATATTTCCAATCTTCCACGTTTATCTGGAACTTTGATCTCAATTTCTCTATCGAATCTTCCAGGTCTTCTTAGAGCCGGGTCTATGGCATTTGGACGATTTGTAGCAGCAATTACAATAACTTTACCTCTTGCTTCAAGCCCGTCCATAAGAGATAATAATTGAGAGACAACTCTCCTTTCAACCTCACCGGTAACTTCTTCTCTCTTGGGAGCAATTGAATCTATTTCGTCAATAAATATTATAGAAGGCGCTTTTTCTTTCGCTTCCTTGAAAATTTCTCTCAATCGTGCTTCAGATTCCCCATAAAATTTACTCATAATTTCTGGTCCAGATATACTAATAAAATGAGCATTACTCTCGTTCGCAACTGCTTTTGCAAGAAGGGTTTTTCCTGTTCCTGGAGGTCCATACAATAATACACCTTTTGGCGCTTCGATGCCTAATTTTTCAAAGATTTCAGGATGTCTCAATGGCAGCTCTATCATTTCTCTAACTTTTTGGATCTCTTCTTTTAAACCTCCAATATCTTCATAAGTTACCTGAGGAACACCTCTAAGAGTTTCACCTTTCTCTGCAATATGAAAAATAGTTTTCTGAGTTACCAATACTGCATCTGATGCTGGTGTTACACCTATTACCTGAAAAGTAAGTCTACCGCCGAAATAAGGAACCATCACATTATCTCCTTTAATTAATGGTACACTTTCCAGTGCATCAGCAAGGTAACGTTCATCAATTGGTGGAATAGCTTCTAACGGTGCAACAATTACCTTTTCTGCGGGAACGGCCTTTATTTTTTTTACAATTACGGTGTCTCCAATGGCAACACCTGCGTTGTTTCGCACTAGTCCATCCACTCTTACTATTCCTTTGCCTTCGTCAGAAGGATAGAGTGGTAGACATTTTGCAACGGTCCTTCTTTTACCTCGGATTTCTATAACATCACCTGTAGATGCAGTTAACGAGTCCATTGAATCATAATCGATTCTAGCCACTCCACGACCCACGTCTCGAGTATATGCTTCGAGAACCTTCAGCGAGAGAGTGTTTTGACTCACGATATCAGGTACTATCGTACCTATCTTTATACCTTTGTCGAGGATTACTCTTCACAAATATTAGTTAACCAAACATCAGAAAAGAGCAATCTACTTTCTAGCATTAACCAGATCCTGTAAAAAAATATGAGTCTAATGAATCATGATAATTTGACGAAAGACGAGTTGGTTACATGATTATACTAACAATTCAGATCGCAATCTTCATTCTACCCAAAGATTAAAATCATGATGATATTCAATTATTCGATTGGGCTGTATTGGGTAAAAGAACTTTAGTACGTAGAAGGGGAAGAGGAGGTAAACAATTTCAAGCCATTAAAACTGGAAAAATTGTACCTGCCAAATATCCAAAGTTACAATCATCTGAACAAAAAATTGGTTCAATAGTTGACATTGTTCACGAACGAGGAAGAGATGCACCGTTGGCTAAAATTCAATTTGATAAAGAGTTTAGCTATCTGCCAGCTCCTGATGGCATGGCAGTGGGAGAGAAAATACAAATTGGAGACAATGTCGATTTCAAACCAAAGAATATTTTGGCATTGGAAGCGATTCCAGACGGTACCCTTATTTGTAATCTGGAAAGGAACATTGGGGATGGAGGAAAGCTCGTCAAATCAGCCGGATCATCTGCCCTGGTCTTTTCTCATACCTCCCAAGGTGTATCGGTTAAATTACCATCCGGCAAATTTACTACACTAAATCCAAGATGCAAGGCAATGATTGGTGTTGTTTCTGGTGCTGGAAGAAAAGAAAAGCCATTTCTTAAAGCAGGAAACAAAGCCAAATACATGACTGCACATGGCAAGCTATATCCAACGGTTAGGGGAATCGCACAAGCTGCGGTTTATCATCCACATGGCGGTGGAAGACACCAACATGTAGGTCGTCAATCATCAGTAGGAAGGACAACTCCTCCTGGCAGAAAAGTAGGAAATATCGCACCACGAAAAACTGGGAGAGCCAGAGTAAAACAAAAGAAGTAATAATCATTTCATTCCAAAAACTTTTTTGTTACGTTATTCATACTGAGAATAAGAATTAGTTAGGATTATGACTGTAAGATTCAGTAAGATAATTTCGCTAATGCAGAGTACGCTTCGCAAGAACAATCTTGTTAGACCTACCGCCTTGAAAAACTTGCAAACTCAAGAAAATGGAGATCCCTACAAAATATTGATAGGAACTATATTGTCGGCACGTACTAGGGATGAAACTACTACACAGGTAATTAAGATGCTCTTTTCTGAGTTCAAGAATCCCGATGAGCTATCTAGAGCAGATTTGAAAGATATAAAAAAATTAATTCAGAAAATAGGCTTCTATAATGTAAAGGCAACTCGAATAAAAGAAGTATCAAAAATACTAGTCGAGAAATATAATAGCAAGGTCCCATCCAATTTAGAGGGTCTCCTTACATTCCCGGGAGTAGGAAGAAAAACTGCAAATTGTGTGCTCGTCTACGGATTTAGAAAACCGGCGATTCCCGTGGACATTCATGTTCA
>JAATVN010000003.1 GCA_014523595.1 Nitrososphaerales archaeon TH5888
CGATTTTGCGCAAACTCCTGCAATTAGAATTCCTGAAATAAACTGGCTTGATATAGAACCATCGATAGTAATGTTATCTCCATTAATTCCTCCTCCCTGTACAATAATAGGGGCTTTATCATTTTCTCTGGTAGAAAAACTATTAACCCCAAGTTGTTTCAAAGCTGCTAATAGTGGTCGCATAGGCCTTTTCCTAATACTATCATCTCCCGTGATTACAACGTATCCGTCATTTAGTAAGGAGGAAATAGCAGTAACAAAACGCATAGTTGTTCCAGAGTTCTCTACATTAATAACATTATCCGGAATTTTCAAAGTATCTTTTCCAGAAACAATTAATCCCTTATCGGTTCTCTTTATTCCTACTCCTAATTCTCTGCATGCATCAATTGTTGCAATTGTGTCTCTTGATATGAGAGGATTAATTATATCAGAATTTCCGTTTGCCAAGGAAGAAATGAAAATGGCTCTGTGTGTATAGCTCTTACTAGGCGGACACGTGACGTTACCATTCAACAAAGACCTTGTTACAACTATTTTACCCAACTTCTCTCACTGTCGAGGCTTTTTGATTGTTTGTTCTCGAAATTATGACCCTTCCGTCTAAATTAGATAATACTGACTTAATTTTTTGCACCTCACTTTCACGTACTATGGCAGCGACGGCAGGACCGTTCCCAGATATACTAGCGGCAAGTGCCCCATTTTCTAGACACATCCTAGTGATAGTGTAACTATTTGAAAGTAATGAGGATGTTAAAACCCCATTTAATGTCATGGCTTTCCAATATTGCCCCGAATAGGCCAGTTGAAAAGCTTCCAAATAAATATCTGAAAGCAATTTAAGTCTAGTAACATCTCCCCTTTTTTTGTTATTTGGCAAGAATATCACAGCGCTAATGTCCGTAGGTGAATTTTCTCTTTTCCATATTTTTCTCTTATAGTTATCTGTGCTAACAAACCCACCATAATAACACGCAGTTGAATCATCATATGCACCGGTAATAGTTGTCTTTGCATATAATGATGCGTCTATTGCACTATTTAGTACAAATTCATCACTGATCTCTTTATTAGTTAATGAATTACATGCAAGCGCAACTGCATTTGATACTGCACTTGAACTTTTCAATCCCAACCCCGAGGGTATCTCTGAGTTTATATTAATTAGTAATTGATTGTTGTTGATATACTTTGATTGAAGCACATCATAGATTATTTTTTTTATCATAAGACTTCCACCATCTTTCTGAAAAATTAATCCTGAACCCTTCTTTGATATTATTTCTACTTTGACGTTTAGTGAAATTCCCATTGCAGATCCAAATCCCGTTGCAACAGCGTTCACTATAGATATGGCACCATGAACTATTGATGTTACCTTTATAGTCAAGTAGGTTCACCAAACATTCCAAATAATACCTTTTTCATAGAATCTATTGGGGGATCCATCTTAAGCCATATTTTAAATGACGCAGTTGCCTGTTCTAGTAACATTTCATAACCGTAAACCACCTGAGCACCAGCAGTTTTAGCATTTTCTATTAATTTAGTATTTATCGGCATATAAACAATATCGTACACGATCGAATCCTTGCTTATACTGGCAGACTTTATCAAACTCTTCTCATTACTCATGCCAAGCGGAGTAGTGTTTATGATGAGATCGGACTTGTAAGCAATTTTCTGAACATCATCATTGGAAATGATGCTTGCGTTTAATCCTAATTTTTTGACGAGATTTGCTAAGTCTGTCGATCGGTCAGTATTCCTATTAAAAATATTGATATTTGCAATTCCTTTTTCTCCCGAGAGTGCAACAACCACTGCTCTAGCAGCACCTCCTGCTCCCAAAATCATTACTTCAATGCCATTAAAACCAATCTTTCGCTTACGTAATGGTCTTATGAAACCTGGGACATCCGTATTATACGCGCAAAATTTTCCCTTTTCATTATTGACCGTATTTGCAGCTCCAACCAACTGAACTGTCTTGTCACAGCGGTCAACATGATTCAAGACCTTAACTTTGTGTGGCATTGTTACATTAAACCCGGCGATGTTAATGGATCGCAAAGAATCGATAGAATTTTTTAATTGACCTTCTTGAACCCTAAAGGCAATATAGCTGCAATTAAGCCCTAGAGTATTGAATGCAGCATTGTGAATTGCTGGAGATAACGAATGATCTATTGGATCGCCAATTATGCAATAAGTCTTAAAGTCTGCGTTCATTTACTTTTCAGATTATTTCCAATTCTATCGAATATTTTTTTCATTAGCACTATGTCAAGTTGGCCTGGGGCCAACGGATTATCTAATGAGGCATAAGTAAACGGTGAGCCTCCGTACAAAATGCATAATAACCTTGATAATATGCCATGTTCTCCCATTGCAAATGCAATCAATTTTGTATTGGTGTTGTTATCGTAAAGTGAAAGCAATTTGAAATTATCTTCAAAAGTTCTTGCTGTGGTGACCAATTTGACATAATTGCTGTAATTAGACATGTCTTCAAATTTTTTTAAAAGAGATGACAAATTTGGTGTTTTTTTAAAGTCATGAGAAGATACTAGTATTGAGATATTTTTTTCCTTTAGAAATTGCCTCATCTCTTTATCTTTTTTTATGATGGAGATCTCTATATCGAGTAACATTGGGCTTGCCCCAGCCATTTTCTTTAATAATGAAACATGTTCGCTGTGATCTCCATCAAAATATCCACCTTCATCCTTCGATCTCAATGTAAAGATTGCTCTATTTTTTATCCTACTTGATATATCTAAGGCGTAATCTAATTCCTTGTAAATCGTATGGTCAAATCTAATTTCCACATAATCAGCTTGTTTCTGTAGGGCCCTAGCAATCAACTTTGGTAACTTATCAGCCGAATCTGTCGCCAGAGATACACAAACTTTGAATTTATTTGTAAACAATATGATCAGGCTTTTTGGGTCAATAATTTAGCAAATTTGCGTTATCCAATTCCGCTCCAATACCATTTCCTAATAAGGCAATTCCAGTTCCTAAAGCAGACATCTCTATTCCTCCTTTCACCCAATTTTTCTTCGCTAACTTTGCTTTTTTGGCACCGATTAAGAATTCTTTTTCAGGATATGCTTCCATTTCGTATTCCTCTCTTTTTATTTCAGATTCTAGAATCTCTCTTTGGGACTTTAGTGCCAAATAGTTTTGTACTGCCATTGCCTTTGCACCAGTGAACATTCCCACAAGTGCAACTAATATAATAAAGTCGGCTGAGCTGTTTGCCCCACCGACGCCAGCAACAATTCCTAAGGAGCTATTTATTCCATCACCAAATCCAAATACAAAATCTCTAATATGATTGGATTCTTTGATATGCGGTTCAACATGTCCTGTGCTGTTCCTCGTCGCTGATTTCGGTCGCAATGACCAATTTCGGTCCATCAGGCAATTCGAGCGCGCGTTGGACG
>JAATVN010000048.1 GCA_014523595.1 Nitrososphaerales archaeon TH5888
GGATGAAGACTATTTTGGAGGAGAATTTGTATTGACACAGCAAAACCCGAGAGCACAATCAAAAGCCATAGTACTTAGACCACGTATGGGAGATATGCTCATTCTTACTACAAATTTCAGACCCATGAAAGGCAACAAAGGATATTATCAAGTGCAAATGAGGCATGGTATAAGCGAGGTTCATGATGGAGAACGACACACACTAGGAATTATTTTTCATGACGCTCTGAATTAGTAATCTGAAATTAACAGAAGTAAAATTCAATGATTAGTAAAAACTTTAAAGCTTAGTTTTACATATGCTTATCAAGAATCCTAATTTAGAACCGACAGCGTCGCGGGTACCGACGACTGTGAATCAAATTCATTCTTAACCCCTCAGGATTCGCACTGTTAACAATTCTCATGCCGACGCTTTTGTATAACTCTAAATTGTTAAGTTAATATGGTAATATACCAGAATAGGTAAAGCTAAACTAGATTTTAATCTCTCGGTCTCTTTAAGAATACCAAATTCACATTTATACCCATTTTATATATGCAGCTTATCAGACTTTAATTTCAGTTTATACTGTATGATTTGAGCTTTCTAATTTAATGTGCGTGTGGAGGAGGTGCACTGCCTTTTGATAATTCTTCATTAAATGTTCCAGCTGATTTTTCATGATATTCCAAATTAGATTGGTCTACCTTGATTGCTTGCGGAGGACAAACAGATACGCAAGCCATACACCAAATACAATCGTGTTCTCGAATTGGGTCGGATTTGTCACTATAATCAACACGTCCTTCTCTTTCATGATCCTCTCCCGTACCAGCACTTGTAGCATTAGACAGCTCGATAGCTGGAACATCTTGTTCTGTTCTATACCATTGAAAAACTTGTACAGGACATGCTTCAATACATGCGCCATCAGCATAACAAGAATCCCAATCTACCGCAACCATTGTACCATGAACACCTAAAGGAACATATTCTTCTCCCCTTGACTTGTATGCTTCCTGGACTTCTGGCTTTGTTGAAGTCTCTGCATCTGATCTCCCCGGGCCCCATACAAAGTGGAAGTGTTCACCGTCAACGTGTCTATGTTTTCCTATTGCCTGGTGATTCTTTGGAAAGTCTTGATCTATTGGCATAATTGTGCTTCCGCTATAAGCTATTTATGTATTCTATTATTTCTGATTACACGAAGGTATTTTTTGGATTACATGAGTCTATTCTCAACTCCAGATTAGGGATAAGAAAATCGTTACCGGTTAACATACACGCCCTTTTATACAGAATCCAAACAATCAGAAATGTCAGTGAGATAGAAACCTCAATTGAAATGGTCAAGGTACTAGCAAATTTGTTTATCAATGGTTAACCGATTACTATTCTATCTATATATTAGGAAAATCACAATCTAAATTGCAAATGAGCTACGACAGAAACAGGGGTTACGGCCGTGGTAGGAAAAGGAGTTATAATAACCATGCCAGTAAGAATTTAAAGAGACGTGGCCCGCCTACAAAACCCGTTGAAGTTGGTAAGATATATGAGGTAGATATTACCGAAATTACTGGAAAAGGTGATGGCATCGCTAGAGTGCAAGGATTTATAGTATTTATTGAAAATGCAAAAGTTGGGAACAAGATCCGGATAAAGGTTACTGAAGTAGCAGACAGATTTGCTAAAGCAACAATTGAGGTCTAACTAACATAATTCTTCATGTCAGAATAAAGAGCTAAACACTAGTTAATAGAACCCTACTACATGCAAGGCTTGAATCCTAATGAGCTCTGATAAATTATACTAATGCAGAGAAAGAGAAAACTTAAGTTTTGTAATCCACTTTACTACTAAGAGCTTCTTTTTATTTTCTATGGATTGAATTAAGCTTAAAACATTATCTGTCCATAGTCTGGTAACTTTAATTGAAGCATTGGACTCCGATATCATATTTGGCACGTTCTACTATGTTATAACATTCCTCAAATAACAAGGTAAATCTATCTATAAATTTTTTTTACCCTTCATATAGAATAATTCTTTCTACAATAGCCCAGCTTCATGCAATTCGTCCAATAATGGTATTAACGTATTAAGTATTTCTCTTTCTCCGAGTGTCATGTGTTTGTCTATTCTAATGCCAATTGAAAGCATCTCCCTGTCCTCTCTTGAAGTAAATATCGCATTTCCATTAATCTCAAATTGACTACCATTTTGTAGTAACCATTGCTTCCATACTTTGACTCGTTGAAGACTTTGTTCCAGGGCTACAATAGCATAATCCAAGTCTATTCCTTCTTCTTTATCAAGTAAGTTTAATTTTACCATGGGAAGGAGAATATTTCCTCCTTGTACATTTTGATGCGACTGGTTAAGTTTTTCAATAATTTCATCTTCGTTCTCTTTGGTTTCTTCCACATCGTAATCAGGAAAGAAATATCCTGCCAGATTTCTGTTCCAATCATATATCTTGTAAATTGTGTCCTCGTATTCCATTTTCCATTTTGATTTCTTATTTCTATTCCCAAACATATACGAATCAGTTAATTAATACAATATATCTAAGTTAGTCTCTCGTCCTTGGACTATCATGGTAGTCTGAGGTGACTCCATAAAGTTATTCCATGCATTCAACCCGTTCAACCCATTCAAATCCATTGATGAAAAGTTAAATTACTCAGTTACCATTCAGCAGTATCTTTTTGACCAACAGTTCTGGTGGGCTTGATTTTCACTAATACTTCTCCTTCTCCACTATTTCGCCTACCGTATGCTTCTGACTTATCATCACCCATATATCTTGCCGCAATAATCCTGGCCCATTTGTAAATCTCGCTTGATTCATTTCTTTCTATTTGAGCTATACCGTCTATAATAACAAATGAGAAAAGAGGAGTCTGATCATCAACACACAAACGGACTCGATTGTTTCGTCTAATATTTTCCGCCTTTACTGATTCACTACCGGTATTAAAAATAACATTATCTTGCTTGTCCACTGTATACCATATCGGAACCACATGAGGCGTCCCGTCCTTGTTAATGGTTCCCAATTTACCTGTATAGGTTCCTTTCAAGAGAAAATCTCTGATCTCATCATTCGTCATTTTTGACATTATAATTACTAGTACTAGTTACACAAAACTAATATAATTCATACCACAATCTTTCGTCATTATTATTATTTCTGAAGAAATTTCAATTGAAATTCAAAAAGAAAAAAGGGTGATCTATACCTTTATTTTGATACTATCTCCTTCTACCTTTACCTCGAAGATTTCTTGGTCGTATGTCTTGATGAATGACATCTCTTGACCAACAGTTCCCATATATTTTTGCCATGAGGGAGGTAAGGGCTCCATTCCTGGCGGAATTTCCAAGACTGGCTCTCCTACTTTCTTACCAGATGTAACATCAAACTTTGCAGCGTGGAAAGGACATGTTACTACATTCTGGTTAATGCTCCCACGTGTAAGTCTAGCGTTCATATGACCACATCTATCGGAAAAAGCATAAAATTTTCCGTCAAGATTGGCTATTGCAATTTCTTTTCCATTTATCTCGACATGTTTCATATGCCCCTTACTAATTTCACTCACTTTTCCTGCCTCGACATAATCTTGGTTTTGAGTCATTGTTATGTTTATGCAAGCATTTTATTTATGTGTGGTAGTAGCTAGAATTGGAAGGCACATCCATAATTACAAAGAATATGTTTTAGTCATTCGTAACTTTACGTATTATATTTTGTATACCTAATTCTTATCATGACAGAGGAATCTAAAAGTAAAGAGAAAGAATTTGTAAGTGAAGAAATCAAAATCAAAGACGAAGTCCATGAATTACAGGCTGCTGAACACGAAGAGGAAAAAGAACCTGAATCGAATCAAGTCGGCCTACTTGAAATCATTCCGCAAGACTATTCGATAACGTGCCTTGCCTGATTCAAGATGCGCCATTGCCTCATTAACGCGTGAAATTGGAAACTCTTCAATGACTGGCTCAATGCCATGGCGATTGCAAAAATCAAGCATCTTCAGAATATCTGCGGGACCTCCAATAGGTGAACCGCCAATAGATTTCTCACCTGAAATTAATGGAAACACGCTTGCCTTTACTTGTGAAGCTGCTCCAACAATATGTAACTTTCCACCAGGACGCAGTGTTCTAATATAAGAATCCCAATCCAGGTCTACGTTTGCAGTAACGAGTATCATATCAAACCGATTTGCATATGGTTTCAGACCATCAGGATCCCTCGAGTTCAAGAAATGATCAGCTCCAAACTGTTGTGCTTCCCTCTCTTTTTCAGGATTGGTAGACATAGCAGTAACCTCACATCCCCAAGAATTGAGAAATTTAATAGCCATATGTCCTAACCCACCAATTCCAACTACAGCTACATGATCAGTTGATTTGATATTATTTTGGATTATCGGATTGAAAACTGTAATTCCGCCACAAAATAATGGGCCAGCACTCTTCATGTTAATGTTCTTAGGCAAGGGAAAAGCCCATAAAGCTTGACAACGCACTTTATTTGCATAACCTCCATGTCTGCCAACGATGACATCTTGACCTTTCAGGCAACGGTTATGATGACCACTCAAGCACTGGTCACATACCAGACAAGAGCGTGATCGCCAACCTAATCCTACATATTGTCCTAGTTCTAGATGGCTTACTGTATTTCCAATCGCACTCACTTTTCCAATGATCTCATGTCCTGGTACAAACGGGTACCGTGTAAAACCCCATTCGTTTTTAAGCATATGCAAATCACTGTGA
>JAATVN010000049.1 GCA_014523595.1 Nitrososphaerales archaeon TH5888
AATTAGGTATTGTTTTTGAATCCATGGATAACATATTCCTAATTCCCTTTCCTTGCCACCAAAATTATTCTTGTCAAAATTTCCTGTGGAATGGCATGTTAATGCTGGAATGTTAGCCTGGGATCTATGTTGAGACAGAAAGATGTAACATAGTGTATTCGGATATTTTTCGTCGAGATTATCAAGATAGAGCAAATTATTTTCAGAAATGTGCAAGACAATACCTGGATATTTATCTGAGTAAAATGTACTATCTGCATCCTTTAAGAATCCATATTCCTCAATTAAATAGCTTGAAATTGTACTGCTCGCAAGATCTTGGTTTGAACATACTAATGTGTAAATATCTGACAACTCTGAATATCTGGAATAGTTCTAAATTTAATGTTATATGTAACTAAAAAAATGCTTGTATTCACAAAGAATTTTTTGAAGATATAATGAAAAATATTGGCTCTCTATGCCGTTACAAATAAAATAAAATCTGTATCATAATGATGACTTGATTATTCAATGTATATTGCTGGCTTATAGGGTCTTGCAAATTTTGACTTTTGCTTTGGGTCATATTTGTCATCGTTGTCCTCAGAATAAATATTTACTTCAAGATGATCATTTTCAATTTCATTAACTAGTAAAGATATTCCATCTTGTAGCGGGATCGCTTCATCAAAGGAATCTATTTTCATTCTTCTTTCTCTAACTTCAACTGATTCGGACAATATGTCATCTATCATTTTCCTTACCAGGTCAGGATTACGTTTTACAAGATCCTTGACTTCATTATCGTTCACAAATTCCTTCATGATTTCTCCAAAATTGGAAGTTGCTTGGCTTTGTATTCTGTCTAATAATTTTTTATATAATTTAATCTTGATGCGTGAAGCTGTATATATCAAAATCCTTTTTGGAACGATTTTCGTAACCTTTGTTATTTTCTGTATATCAAAAATCATCCCCTGGATGAGTCTTTCATTGTCTTCAGATATCAGGGAAATTCTCGATTGATTAATCTCTGGCCATTGGGCCAAACTGATATAGGAATGATTTCCCATTATTTCCCAAATTTCTTCACAGAAATAAGGAGCAAATGGTGATAATAATTTTATCCTTGTCTCAAAGAATTCTCTCAGGTAATTATTGGGTATTGATTTATTTTTTGCGAGCTTTCTTTTTTCATACCATTGTAAATCATTGTCCATCAAGTATAAGATATTGTGCAGAGCTTCTCTGATTCTAAATTTCTCAATAGCAGATGTAGTTTCCAAAATAACATGTTGCAATCTGCTTGATATCCAAACATCTTCCAGATCAACATCATAATCAAAACTATCTCGAGATGTAGTAAAAATGTTCAAATTTGTATTAATAGTTCTGTAGATTTCATACAATTTTGATCTAATTCCTTTTACTAAGTCAATAGAAAAATCAGAGTCCTGTAATATTTCAGCGGACGCCAACATTGTAAGACGGATTGAATCTGCACCGTATTCGTCTATTGCTTTACGTAGGGGAATAATATTTCCGAGTGATTTAGACATCTTTTTACCTTCCATTAGTACCGATCCATTTACAACAATCTGTTTGGGCCATTTGTCCCTGGGGAATATTGCAGCATGATTAAATATGAAGAACGCAAGGTGATTAGGCACCAAATCTCTACCGGAATGCCTAGAATCTACAGGATAAAAGTACAGAAACTCATTTCTAATTTTTTCTAGTAATTGAATCGAAATTTTTGAGTCTTTAGCAACAAGATCCCGATCGTTCTTCCCTAAAAGAACATAATCAAAGAAATTATCATTCAAATTATCTGCCAATACCATATCATCATTCTTTTGTAAGTCTAGATTATTGCTAATGTGTCTTGATAATAGGTAATAGGCCATATAGATAACCGAATCTGCCAAACTCTCTATAATCCACTCACTATCCCATGGAAGTTTTGTTCCAAGACCGCTTTTTCTTGCACATGCTCTTTCCTTAAGCCAATCTATAACATTAGTAAATTCTTGTCTTATTTCTTCAGGTAGAATTTCCATATTTTCAATTAGCTCGTATGCCAATTTTTTCCAATTGTCATCTCCATAATTGATAAACCACTGATTTGTTAGTAACTTAACAACGCAGGGAGTACCGCATCTACATTTTACTACATTTTTCAATTCATACATGGTCGTTCCAATTTCTTTGTTGATGATTTTTTCCCGTATTGTCTGTCGAGCTTTTATCACACTTAAGTTCCCTATGTGGTCTATGTTTGGCAAAAGAACACCATTGTGAAATTCTTCCGAATAAAGCTTGCTCGTTGCCTCTTCTAGTTTAGGGTCATTCTGATCCCTTATTGAATAGCGAGTAACTATAGATTCTGCAGGGGATGAGTCATTTGAGGGAAACGCATCAGTTTGTATTATTTTTATGGGAACAATATTAACAGTGATGGCGAATTTTCTCAAGGTATTGTCATCTTTCTTTAAATCAACGAGAGCTTGATAATCGTAAGGTGAATGTGCTGGAACGGACATTACAATTCCAGTTCCATTATTAGGATCAACAAATGATGCCGGGAACATAGGAACAAGTTGTCTTCTTGTTTCATTAAACACTGATTTTCCTATTAAATCAGAGCCATCTATCTCTGAAATTATCGAGACACTAGCGTTTAGAAATTCCAACTTTCTTGCAGCTTCTTTAGTAATTATCCATTTTTCCTTGTTTACTTGTGCAATTACATATTTTATATCAGGATTTATCCATAAATTTGTAACACCAAAAATAGTCTCTGGTCTTAATGTGGCAGTTGGAATAACATACTGTTCCTCAAATTTAAACTTCACAAGCACATATTCAATAACCTCTGGTTCGATATCACCCACGGTATCATGTTGACTCACTGGATTTTGATCCTGAGGACACCATCCGACCGGATGAGATCCTTGCACTATTAAACCCTTCTTCTTGAGATTTCTAAATTGCCAGGAAATGAATTTTGAATATCCATTGTCTATAGTAGTAAATTCTCGCCTCCAATCAATAGAATAGCCCATTTCATTCATTACTTGCTTAATTTCTTCATGAAAAAAGCTGGCTATTCTTTTAGGTTCTTTGAAACTCGATATTTTTTCACTAGGAATCTTGTATATTTGTTGGAAAGTCTCTATTAATTCTAAATCATTGGATTTGATTCTTTGTGACATTGACACAATCGGTGTTCCTGTATAGTGGAAACCCATTGGAAATAATACGTTATAATTGTTCATGCGTTTATATCTCGCATGGACATCAGCCAAAGTATATGTTCGTCCATGTCCAACATGCTGCGGAGAATTTGGGTAAGGATATGCCACAGTCAGAAAATACTTTTTTTTATGTGATTCTGGTTCAGTTTCAAATATTTTATCTTCGGCCCACCTCTTTCTCCATTTTTCTCCAATTCTAGCCCAATTAAGTTCAACATTGGGCGTTTTTTCAACTGAATTTTCAACCATTTTTTTCACTAGAGTCTAAAATATCTGTTAACAGATTCCCAAGATTCTTCAAGCAATCATGAATCTTGCTTTTATCCCTACCTCCACCTTG
>JAATVN010000050.1 GCA_014523595.1 Nitrososphaerales archaeon TH5888
ATCTCATTGAAGGTTGTTATTTAGTAGAATCAAAATTACTTACGGTAAATAATGTCGAGGGAGAACGGATTATTTTAAAGGAAATGAAAGAAATTTGTAGAAAACAATACGTCGATTTTGACATCAAATATTTGGTATTCAAAAAATTAAGAGATGTTGGGTATATTGTTTCTCCAGGTATCAAGTTTGGTTGTGATTTTGCTGTATATGAGCACGGTCCAGGCATCGACCATGCGCCATTTCTGGTTCAGGTTGTAGATAATCAACAAGACATTACGGCTACTGGACTAGTATTAGCGGGAAGGTTGGCAACTACGGTAAAAAAGCAATTTATTTTGGCAATCACATCGATGAAACCTCAAAGAGTTTACTTCCTTGGTTTCGATTGGTGGAGAGCTTGAATCTTACCCTAAGATGACATGCCTTCTTTAGTTTGATATGATATGAAAGAACTGACTGATAGCAAAACGTTAATTTCGATTTTATCTCTTGGAAAAAATCTACTGATAATATTCAATGTGTCCAGGCATAGTTAGTTAGTTAGTATCTTTGGATAATCTGAATCATGCTTATTTCCTTGTCTTTTATCTTGATACAACCACGATTGGTAATAAACCTCGGATTTGAGCTAATATCATTATTATAATACTCTTCACGCTCCAAGTTTAGCGTACCTATTGGGACTGCCTCAACAGTCAACCCTTTCTTATTCATTTGTGAAGCAAATATTTCATTTAGATTTACGATTTTCATAGTCTCAGATTCTTCCGAATCTTCATGAGTAGCATTATGATCTGCTGTATGTGCTTCTTTCATGCTTTTTGTATTTTTCCACTGATAAATAAAGTGTGTGAAAATTGTTCATATGCTATTTATTTTTTAAAATTTTCAAATTTTCGGTAACATCTTGCCAATCCTCGTTATATTTAATAATGTATTAGATATGCCTTCAAGTTATGCCTAAAGGGGATGGACTCTTATTTGGATGATTCTAAGTTTGCCGATAAAGTTGTAGTAGTCACGGGTAGCGGAACTGGAATAGGCCAGGCCATCGCAAAGAGATTTGCTGAAAATGGTGCCACCATAATTTTACTTGGAAGAAGAAAAGAACCTTTAGAACAAACACGCGCTGAATTAGAAAAGATAGTGGCCAGTACAGGGAGCAAAGGAAAAATTAGGATATTCCCGGGAGTTGATGTCTCAGATGAAATAGCAATAACGAATATGTTCAGTACTATATCAAAGGAAATAGGACCTGTCGATATTCTCGTAAATAATGCCGGAGTTTCAGGACCGGTAAAGCTGTTTACGAATTCAAATTTTGCTGAATTCAAAGAATGTGTAATGATACATTTAACAGGTACATTTTGGACTACCCTAAAATCCATTGAGAACATGCGAAAAGACTCTAAAGTTATTACCATATCTACATTTTTCACAGAAGAAAACAAGTATGAACAGCGACCTTATAGATTCAGAACTCCTTACACAAGTGCTCAAGGGGCAAAAAATAGACTAGCTGAAGCCTTTGCATGGGAATTAGTCCCTGATGGAATACGATCAATAGCTACTAATCCGGGACCGGTTCATTCGGATCGTATCTACAAAACTGTTTACCCAAAGGCAGCTGCAGAATTCTTGCGTATTGGAGGCTTTCCTGGGCTATCATCGATTGAAATAGAAAAAATATTGCAACGGCTATTGAATATCTTAGGAGAGGATCAGACGGTCATAGATAAAGAAATGGACATGATTCTACAAGACGTATTTAGTGAAAGGATAAAAACTCAAGATGATAAAACTAAACTTACTTCAACGCTCAGAGAGCTACTGTCAAAAACTCAGGAAATTGCTGAAAAGATACAACTGAATACGAAGAAAATGATAGTTGACAAGGAATTTCTCTCACAGGATCAAGTTGCAGAAATGGTTCTAAACCTATCATCTGAAAAAATGAGCAAGTTATTGAATGGTAGAGTTATCCCAAACGACAGAGTATTTTATCCAACGAGGCCAATAATTGGAACATATATTCATCAGAAGGATATGGATATTTCGGATAAAGTTATCGTCCTGATAATAAATTCTTCAGCAGAAAAAGATCTTAAACGTGCTAAAATCATTGCAAATTCTCTTGTTAACAAAATCAAGCAATTGGTGATTCTTACAAAAGATAGTAAAGACTTGAGTTACTATAAGGAGTACCATTCCCATTCTGTAAATCTATCAAACGAGGATGCAGTAAAGAGAATATTTAGAGTGATTTCAGAAAAATTCTCCGCAATAGATGCAGTAGTTTTGTTGACTGGTGAGCATGATTATGAAGTGGCGTTAAGGTCCCTTGATAGGAAGCAATGGGATCATCTGGTAGAAGACTACTTGTTTGTACCGGCAATGATAACTAGAGAGTCTGTAATCCGCATGGCTCCCGAAGGAGCAGTCAGTGAACCATCTCTATTTAAGGGGTCAACTGGATCAATAATCATAGTAGGCCCGGATTCACCTGTTGGAGATAAGATTTCTGGAGTTGTTCGAGCAAGGTCAGAAATATTTAGAGGTGCTCTGAGACCCTTCAACGCAACTGTTAATCAAGAATTACGTGATGTCATAAAATCGAACATAAGACAATACTTGCTGCTTGCTGGAAATATTGAAGGTCGCGAGCCAGATGAAGAAAAAATTACTAATATGATATTGAATATTATCGTACAGTCAGATGGCGGAAATAATCAAACCATATTTTATGTTGACGAATCGTAAAATTAATTGTGATTAAACCTGACAACTTATTCCAATTTTTTATTCCACTTTTATGAAAAGCACATTAATCTAGAAGTTGTACTCTAATTAGATGACCGATAAATTCGTTTTAGATACCAGTGTAATAATTGATGGCAAGGTTCCAGAAATCATAAATGATAAAATTGAATCAAATAGCCAGGTTATCATCCCCGTAGCTGTTCTGGACGAACTTCAGGCACAGGCATCGATGAACAAGTCGCATGGAATAGAAGGTTTGCTTGAAATAAAAAAGATAAGGGATTTATGTAAAGCTAGAAAAATAAGTCTGGAATTTAGCGGAACCAGACCAACAATTGAAGAAATTAGATTGGCTAAACATGGAAGAATTGATGCTATAATAAAAGACATTGCTCTAGATAATAACGCAACTTTGATTACATGTGACTATGTTCAGCATCTGGTATCCGAAGCGCATGGTATTAAATCAATTCATATTAGTTCCTCTAAAGAAGATTCAAATCTACAATTTGAAAAATACTTTGATAATGACACCATGAGCATTCATTTAAAGGAAGGTACTTATCCGTTTGCAAAAAAGGGTGTACCAGGTAACTTGAAGCTAATACGTCTGGAAGGAAATAAACTCTCTGCAGGAGAGATCTATGAAATAACCAAGGAAATTTTAGAACAATCAAGATCAAAAAAAGGGTTCACGGAAATTAACAAGGATGGAGCAACTGTTATTCAATTAGGCACATACAGAATTGCGATAACTAAAGAACCATTTTCAGACGGGCAAGAAATTACGATCGTAAAACCAATCGCAAAGTTGACACTTGAAGATTATGGACTGAGTGAAAAGTTATTAACGCGATTGACATCAGATGTCGAAGGAATAATTATTGCAGGACCTCCGGGATCCGGCAAGAGTACACTGGCAAGTAGTCTCGCCGAATTTTATGTTACTCACAATAAGATTGTAAAGACATTTGAATCTCCTAGAGATTTGCAAGTACCTAAAGAAGTAACTCAATACGGACCTCTTGAAGGAAGCTTCGAAAACGCAGTTGACATTTTGTTGCTTGTACGTCCTGACTATACCATTTTTGATGAGATAAGGCGATATAGAGATTTTCAAGTTTTTTCGGACATGAAGTTAGCCGGAGTTGGTATGATAGGAGTTATCCATGCAAGCAAACCCTTGGATGCAGTACAGAGATTTATTGGAAGAATTGAATTAGGAATGATACCACAAATTCTTGATACCATCATCTTTATGGATGCGGGAATGATAAAGAAGGTTTATGAAATTTCGCTCACTGTCAAAGTACCGTATAAGATGACTGAGGCTGATCTTGCAAGGCCGGTTGTAGAAGTCAAGGATTTCTCCACAGGTATAACTGAATATGAGATCTATACATTTGGTGAAGAAAATGTCATAGTACCAGTTGACCCAGATAACGAAGCAAATCAAAATAATATCTATAAACTTGCAGAGTCAAAGATAAAAGATGTAATTCGCCGTTTTGATCCGAATCCAGAGATATCCATCATTTCAGACAATAAAGTTAGAATCAAGGTCCAAAAAGATACAATTCCTAGGATAATCGGAAAAGGAGGATCGACTATAAGTGAACTTGAAGATTTGCTTGGTGTAAGAATAGACGTGGAAATGAAAACTCCTACTCTTGGCAAGGAAGTATATTTTGAAATAAATGAGTCAGGCAATGGAGTTGTCATAAAATTAGACGAGCAAACAATTGGTAACAAAGTAAATTTGTATATTGATGATGAATTTATTTGTGCAAATCAGGTGGGAAAGAAATCAAGAATCAAAATTGACAAGAGATCCGAAAGTGGTAGAAAAATATTGAACGCTATCATAGCCGGTCAGAAAATAAGTATTTTTCAAATTGATAGCAGCTAAATAGTTACAAAGATAGAAGAGTTAAAGAAAAGGGTCTATTCTCTGACATCCAAATATTTATCCATTGTGCTCAACTTATTCTATAGATTGTACCATCGTCGAAGGAAAGCACGTAAAGGAATCCATCAGGTCCTGTCTTTATATCAGTTACTCCTGCAAAACCCTCTCCAAACAGTATAGAAGCCAATTCGTCATCATTATCTACAACACGATCATCTAACCCTGGTGAATCCAAATTAAAGTCTGTTCTGTCATCATTTAATTCAAATCTATACAGATTTCCATAACCAATGTCCCCAACAAACGCATTATTGGAGTATTCGACTCCTAGTTTATCCGAGTTCAAAAATTCGATATCCGTAATACCAAAGGAATCTATGAAGCTCAGAATTGGATCCTTATAGCTTGAATTTGGGAAGCTAACCAAATCATTCTCTGTTATTCCGCTATCTGAAATTGGTCCCATCGCAAGTTTCCATCCACTATTAAATCCTGGAGTTACTAAGTTTATTTCATCGTGTGATTGTGCCCCATTTTCCGTGTCCCATAAGGTTCCTGTAACAGGATCAACCCCAAGCCCAAAACTATTTCTTATTCCATAAGCCTGATACCAGTTTAAGGGGTCATTGGGATTGTCACCTTGGAAAGGATTGTTAGGTGCGGGTGAGCCATCATTTGGATTTATTTTCAAGATTGCCCCACTAAAATCTGGATCAGGACCGTTGACGATATTTTGATCTTTTCCATCTCTTTGTAGCTCCCCAGTTACTGAATAAAGATATCCATCATTGCTCACAGCTAGCTTGCCCCCTTGGTGATTAGTAGCCGGTGTTCCTGGAAGATCCATAAATACTTCCTCATTCGTTAGTTCTGCACCTGCCAGAGTATACTTGTATATTCTGTTTATTACCTCACCATCTTTTACCGTAGCGTACAAGAATACGCTTTCACCAACTCTTTCTGCCCCCAATAATCCCCGTTCATTCTTACTATCAACAGTTAGTGATACTAAGGGTTGTGCTTGG
>JAATVN010000051.1 GCA_014523595.1 Nitrososphaerales archaeon TH5888
TACAACAAAAAGTATTGGAAATAATTCAGACATTGAAACTTGCAAAAAAAACTAGTAAAGATGACTATATGACCCACCTCAGACTAGTTTTATTAGGTATTGGTATAGTAGGTGGAATAGCTTTTGTCATTAAATTGATTGCAGAATTTCTGACATTTTCGGGAAAGTAAACGGATTATTTTGTCAGAACAAACTCGATTTCGAATAATATTAATTTACTAGTCTTAGTAGTCCTATACGAGAGCTAATTTGCGAAAAATCATAGGGACTCTTGGATCTCACTGTTCGCTTCAGGTGCTAAAGGGCGCGAAGGATGAAGGATTTAAAACTCTATTGATAACTGAAAAAAAGAGATATCATGTGTACAAAAGATTTAACTTTATTGATCACGTTATCCTAGTTGACAGTTTTAGAGATGTTCTACAGTCGGATATTCAAAACAGATTAAACAAATTGGAATGTATCCTTATACCTCATGGTACTTTAATTTCAACTTTAAGTTCTGATGAAATAGAAAGTATTAATGTACCTTTTTTTGGTAATAAATTCATTCTAAGATGGGAGGCAGATAGAAACCTTAAACAAAAACTAATGTTAGAATCAAAATTACAAGTACCAAGAGCGATAAACTCTAAAAGCGAAATTGATGAACTTTGTATAGTGAAGTTACATGGAGCTGCTGGAGGTAAAGGATATTTTCTTACATCTGATCAGAACGGTTTCGAAGAAGGATTCCACAAACTCTTGAATGATAATGTGGTTACCGATGAAAATGAGCTTTACATTCAGGAATATGTAAAGGGAGTTCCTGTTTTCCTCCATTTCTTTTACTCTCCAATCTCAGGCGATATAGAATTTATGGGCGTAGATAGGAGATACGAATCCGATATTGATGGTATTTCGCGCATTCCATCAAAACATCAGCTTAACGTCCCAACAGAACCTACCTACAACGTAATTGGGAATATCCCGCTAGTTCTAAGGGAATCACTTCTTGAGGGAGTATACCAAATGGGAGAAAACTTTGTTCAGGCCTCCGAAAGGCTCGTCCCTCCGGGGATCCCCGGGCCTTTTTGTCTGGAAGGTGTATACACTAAGGATGCAAAATTCATTACCTTTGAATTTTCCGCAAGAATTGTTGCCGGAACCAATCTGTATGTATCCGGTTCTCAGTATTCAGAGTTCCTATTTCAAAATGGCATGAGTATGGGAAGAAGAATTGCATTGGAAATAAAAAATGCCATAAGTAAAAGGAAACTAGATAGAGTACTCACATAGTAAATCTACGATTTAGCTCTAATTGCCATTAACAAAATTATTGATGGATAAGATCTATTGAATTTATCAAACCATAAATCGGGTTTTTCAAAAAGTGTTCCAAAGTCTTTTTATCCTTGATATCAATCACTATTACTTTTTCATTTATGAGTGAAACTGTTATAGGAACGTGTTTCCATTCCAATACTCCATTAGTATAAATATCTACATTGCAATTAAAAACTTGAGTATTGTTACTTTTATTTTTTAGCAAAAGCCCTAGTCTATCTTGTGGACCTTGATCAATTGGCTGATTTGAGATTGGCTTATATACAATTGTATGAAAATGGATATCGCTTCCATCAGCTTCAATCATTGTAAAGTTACTCTTGAAATAAGTTACATTATTATTTAATACGTCAACCCTCCATTTCCCGCCCAGAAGATATTTGGAAGATAGGTTTGTATTGATGTCCTTGACAATGGGTTGAGTATTATTACTGGACGCATCTTGCAAAAACAAAATAGTGTTTATTGTTCCTTCAGCATTGAAAGATGAATTTGCTGATTCATCCATCAGACTCGCCGGATCAGTAATAGAAGTTTGTCCATACACAATAGACTCATAATTATTATTGTCATTAAAAATTATGAATTGAAGACAAATCATAAATGAAATTAAATTAAAAATGGAAATAAAAGCCCAATTTCGACCCAGTATCATTACTCAAAATTAGAAATTTAACATAACTTAAATTTTACCTTCGATGATTTTTAGATGAAGAAAGGATTTGAAACAAATGGAATTTCAAAAATAGTATGCCGAGGTGTGGATGTACTAAAATTAATATACCATCCAAAAATCAATGAGACTGATGTTTCATGTTTCCGTTGACAATTATGGCATAGCCGTAGGCAACAAGAACAAAACAATTTACCTTGATCCTAATAAACAACCTAATTCTGATTTCATTTTTATTTCTCATGCACATACTGATCATTTATACAAGAGCGTTAAAGAAAACGGTAATAAGATTATCACTTCAAAAATAACTCACAAGATTGCTACGCATCGTGGATACAAATATGGAAGTACGTGTGAAGAACATGATTTCAAATTACTGAATTCCGGACATATTCTTGGATCAAATGGACTCCTTATAGAAGATGAGTTGTATTATACGGGGGATATTTCGATAAGAAAAAGAGCGTTTATGAATCCGGCAATTATACCCAGAGCGAAAACTCTGATAATAGAGTCTACCTTCGGTCATCCTGATTATGTTTTTCCAAAATTTGAAAGCACTATTCACAAGGCTAATTTAATAATTTCAGAAATGTATCATCAGGGTATACCAGTCATTTTATTAGGATACACTCTAGGAAAAGCACAAATTCTAACAAATGTATTTAGACATTGGAAACCATTAATTGTACACGATTCAATAGACGAAATGAATAGACTTTATTCAGAGTTTGGGATCAGAATGGATAATTACATTACTTTCTCCGAAGCAGAAAAAAACAATATGCTCTCTTCTCATAGGCCATGGTTACTGATAGCTCCTATAGCATCATGCAAAAATGGATTTCTACATTATATCAAGAAAAAATATGGTGCTCTATCTATTGGATTCAGTGGATGGGCTGTAAAGCCATATTACAAATATGCGTTGGGATTAGATCATTGTTTACCTTTAAGCGATCACTGTGATTACAACGATCTAATCTCTGTAGTAAAGAAATGCAATCCTGAAAAGGTATATACCTTTCACGGATTTGCAGAAGGTTTTGCACAAAATCTACGTTTAATTGGTTTTGATGCAGACCCGCTTGTTTACGTTAGAAGTGAAAAAGCCAAAACATCAGTGAAACTTGACACTTTTATTGGTAGGTCAAAATCTTGAATAATTGTAGACTCAAGATGCACGATTCGATTTCAGTTTTACAGCTATTTATCACAAGTTATTTTTTTTCCTGTTCCCTAAAATAGGGAATTACCTTCTTACCAAACAACTCTATGTTTTTAAAATAGCCATCACCCCAGAACCTAATTATGAAGTGGTTTGTTCCTGCTTCGATAAACCTTTCTAACATTTCGATTACGTCATCAGGCTTGCCAACCCCTATTGCAGTTCTTGCCACATCATCGGGTATTTGCATCGCAGCCCTTTTCATTTGTTCCATTAATTCTGGTTTATTCATTGCATACTCTGTAAAGTACCTTCTGAAATCAAATTCTGAATCTTGTTGGATATTGTGCACCTTCAATAATTCAGGTTTGTATAAACTAACTTTGACGGCATTCTTCATCTTGTTCCATGCCTCCTCACCATCATCAGTAAAATAAACATCTACATCGTTTGCAAATTGAAAATTACCAATATCTCTACCGTTTCTCTTGGCATGATCTTTGATGATGTCTGCATGATGTTTAAACAATGCAGGAGTATAACCTATTGGTATCCAACCATCTCCGTAAATAGCACATAGCTCTAGGGTTTTTGGCGCTCCTGCTGCGATATACACTGGCGGTCTCGGTTTTCTGATACTCTTAGCCTGCAAACATGCATTAATGAGCTTATAATATTCTCCATCATAATTTACCCTATTATCCGGATCAGAATTGAAAAGAGCTTCGATGACTTCCAATTGCTCTCTAAATTTAGTTACTGGCTTTTTGAATTCTATTCCAAAATCCACTACATTTTGTGCTTCCCCTGCACCAATACCCAATATTGCCCGTCCATTAGTTAGCCTATCCAAAGTAATCGATGAAAGTGCGATGGTTGAAGGATGTCTTCTAATTGCATCTGTCACGCAGGTGCCTAATTCTACATTCCTTGTAACCGCACCAATTGCCGCAAGCAATAACCATGCATCATTAACAACCGCATTTTTCCACTGCGGCACGTTTGAATGATCCATGGACCAGATTGAATCAAAATCAATCCTATCAGCAATTTGACATGCTGTCATTATTTGGATTTCATCCAGCCCTAGTCTGGCAATATTCAATCCCTGAGTAAAGCCAAATTTAGTTCTCATTTTATAATGGAATTATGCATTCATATGAGTATATAAGGTTTGGATGAATTAGATTACAATAACTACTTATCAAATCTAGTAGAACATGTGAATCTTTTGACAGAACTTTTGATTGAATATATATAAAATAGCACTATGCAGAAGAAGAATGTGAATTTCAGAGATTCCAAAAATTCAGAGAATGATGGTAAAGAAAAGATTTCCGTTCGATTGTTGGTTACAGGCAAAGTTCAGGGAGTGTATTTTAGATTTAATCTACAACAAATTGCAAAGAAAAATTCTGTAGTTGGATGGGTACGCAATTTACCTGATGGGCGGGTGGAAGCTTTACTTGAGGGAAACAAAGGTGATGTTGATAAAGTTATAGAGTGGAGTATGATCGGTCCCGAGAATGCACGAGTGGACGATGTAAAAACGGACTACTTACAATACGAAGGAAAATTTAGTGATTTTGTCATTCAACATGATGAACCTTAGCACCGCTATTTATTTCACATAAGAATAAAATAAAACTCAACTTAACGGCATTCCACAGCAAATAGTGATTTGTAGATTCATGGCAGATTTTATAATTTTCGATATTGCAATTGAGTTACGGAAAATAATGAAATGCAGTAGTTAATAAACTCTAAAGATTTTGGATCTAATACTTTAATTAAGAGTTACCCTGCATTAGTACCAAATATGTTACTAATACTAGTTTTGGTATAATATACCAAGGATTAGTGCAATAAAATATTGCTTGGGTCTTACATATACATCAGAGTTAATCAAAAATTGCGCAGTGCAATAGTGTACAGCTCATATATTTCAGAGGCGATTTCTTGTTCTATCTTGTTTTCAAGCTCTTTCCATTCCACTTTTATTCCATTCCAACCAGATGTATGCCACTTGCCTATGGGTAATGATTGGTCAACAATATTTTCATTAAACGGGTAAGGGTTTACGTACAGATAAGGTGATTCATAATTATCATCTCCTGGAGAGACACCAACGCCAATTTGTTCGTTGTTTTTCATCATAAAAGATTCAACTGAGAAATCAAATCCATCAGGCCACAAATGGACCTGCGTGAAATGATCCCTTAATTTCATTCTGAATAATTCAAGACTTTTGTTGACCTTTTTTGCAAATGGAATGTATTCCGATAAGTACTTATGACGAAGAGTGAAAGACGACATCTTTGGCAGATCGAGCCCGTATTTAGTAACAATTGATTCTAATCTTTTATCAAATTTATCATGAGTTAAGTCAACAATATGCCCATTCTCACTATCAAAATAAAGGAGCTCTCCAGTAAGTAAATGAATTTTTATTTCTGTCTTATTATTCAGTAGACCAGTAGTTATTTCATCATTCTGTAAAAAAAGCGCATCATTCCCGTAATGCGGTAACCGCTCTATTAATTGTGATTTTAGATGAGAGATTATCTTGCAGACAGTACGCAATTCAATAATTTTATCTAGTAACCGAACATCATTCATACGTTTTGTATATGTAAATATGTTCTAAATACTATTATCCCTTAGTAAACTAGGTCTATTGTTATTTACAATGTTCAGGACTAACTCAGATCATTCGGACTTCAGCTTCAAGCCAAATGCTATGAATAGATTGGGGTGGATTTGTCCATGAACAATACTGTACACCTCTTCCACCGGTGCATTTCTTTTAACCGCTAAAACAAGGTTTTCTATCCCTTGTCCTAATTCCCTAATTGCGTTAATTTTCATGTCTGCTGGAATAGGCATCAACCCAGAGGAATTTTCCAAGTTGGCGTTTTGTAGATAGTTAGTAAATAATATTCTCAATAATTCAGCACGCTTTGAAGAAGTCTCATAGTTGGCCAGAATCTTCACGTCCTTGTCACTTTGATTTAAAAAATGACTTGAGGATTGATTACTATCAAACAGTGAATTTATTTTATCAAAACCATGTCCAGAAATACCGTCTGTCATATTCATATTGGATGATTCATTCATTTTCATAATCATTCCGATACTCATATTGAGCAGACCAGCTGCCTTCTTAGAGTCAAGTCCAGTTGATAAGCCATATTCTAGAAGCGATGCATCTGCAATATTAGCAGCAACAAGTGCCTTGGTAGTTAAGTCAAGATCTGGGAAAATCGAATTGTATTTATTGACAAAATTAGAGTTCTTGATTAAGTCGCTGTTGATAGAGGCAAGTTGGCCTAATAAAACATCTGCTCTTTCTGAATGGATTGACCCTACTGACTTGTTTGTGTAAAGATAAACTGCTGCTAGATTTTTTTCAATTTCAAATTGTTTTATCAATGTGAATAATACTGAATCATCATTTTGGTAAAAATTGTGAGCAGACAGATTATTATTATTGGAAAAAATGAGCATGATGCCTATTAAGAGAAAGAATGCTAGAATAATTACCCTCAATTTAAGGTACCAATAAGTGTTACCAAATAAAAAATATACGATAATAATTCAATAGGGAAAGGAAATCATGTGGACTATCTTCAATTAATTTCATTCTTGCATGATGTACTCCTCTTTGATAATACTTCTCCATTTGATAGCATTTTGTTATAGGAAATGCTTGATCTTCTTTGGATTGACTTGAATTTGAAAATAATTTGGAGAAATCTTTTTAGAACAAATGTGGGTATAATTTAGTCTATAACCATGGATCCAATTCGTTCTTCGATTTCAATTAATCACATTGCGATAAGTGTTCCTGATCTAGAGAAAGGCCTGAAATGGTATCAAGAAGTGATGGGATTTACGATTGTTAGGGGGCCCGTCGAACTGACATCAGATGATATACAAGTGGGTAAAGCGCTTAAGAATATTTTTGGGTCGAAATTTAAGAAGTTAAGAATCGTATGGATGTCTTCAGCCAATAATATTGGAGTTGAGATTTTCCAGTTTATTCAACCCAAACAACTTATCGAAAAGAAACAAATTGAATATTGGAGCGGAGGAGTTATTCACATAGCCGTCACTGAAAGAAACATAGAGGATTTACTGTCTAAGGTTACCAAGACTGGAGGAAAACAAATTAGTAAGCTTTGGGAACTAGACCCAAAAAAGCACCACAAATTGGTTTTCTGTACAGATCCATTTGGAAACATAATCGAAATCTATTCCCATAGTTTTGAACAATTCCATGCTAATCTGTAAAATTCACGGAAAACTTTGTTGACTTTACCGCGAAAATTATTCATGTTTCCAAAACGGCTATTTGCTATTGACATTTTTGGCCAAATAATCAAGAATACTCAATTGTCATATCTCACAGTTAACCAACAACAGCATTCCTCAAGTGAGCAGCTTGCACATTCAAGTGGAGATATACTTCCTTTGCAGTCGTCAGGAGTACAACCACATTCAGCACATTTCAACAAGTTGAACGTGGCAAAAAGCTCTAATAAATATACTTGGTAAAAAATCGTTTTTCAAAAACAAAAGCACAAGGGTAGCTGGAGTAACATAATCAAGTTTTGATTAGTCCACAAAGGATACTGATTATTCTCTCCGCATCCATTTATCGCCCTTCTTTTTGTACTTCTTCTTAACCGCCGACCAGGCTGTTTTGTGAGCGACTTCTTCAGCACTTTGTTTTTTGGCCCCTCTTCTTTTTGCTGGATTTTGGTATTGTTTCACTGCATTACCATGCGCCTTTTTGAAAATGTGTTGAGCATGTTGAGGCAAGGAATCAATCTGTTTTTTGGTTCTAGGTGATAGAGCTGTA
>JAATVN010000007.1 GCA_014523595.1 Nitrososphaerales archaeon TH5888
AATGTGTTTGGAATCAACTATTGGCATTTGATTGAAAGGGAATTTGATCATGGTGGTTTTGTAGAAACTTCATTAATGCTCGCCATTGAACCAAAACTGGTCCAAATGCAGAATGCTAAACGAGGGCATTTGAACAAAAAAATATTGCATTCTTCATATTCAACTTTTCTTAGTAATACCTCGTCATTTAAGATCACTAGAAATGGTGTTTTGGGCGATCCCAGAAAAGCCACTAAAGAAGAGGGCAAGAAAATAATATCAATCACAATGAAGAATCTGGTAAGAACATTAAAAGAACTAGATGATCTGCTAATTATGTAGATATATTTTAAATCTAACATTTATTTTTGATACCAGTAAATCTGAAAATGTTAAATGAATAATAAAAAAAAAGTATTCATGTATAGAATGCCAAATTATTATTAACTTTAATATAGACCTTCATTAAGGAATACCATAGGTAATGATATAGATGTCTGTCGACATGGCTGTAAAGATACTTGACGAAAGTTTGGGTAAAATAGTCTTGATAAAACTCAAAGGAAGTAAAGTAATTCGTGGAAATTTACACGGTTTTGATCAACATATGAATTTGTTACTAGACAATTCAGTAGAATTGCTAGACGAAGGAAAGTCAAACGAAATAGGAACCATTGTTGTAAGGGGAGATAATGTTGTTATGATATCTCCACCACCGGTCTGATAGGCTAAATTTGAAACATTTGGACGGAGATTAGAATGACAAAAGGAACAACGTCGATGGGGAAATTCACCCGAAAGAGTACTCACATAAGATGCAGAAGATGTGGTCATAACGCGTTTCACAAGAGAGACAAGCGCTGCGGAAAATGCGGATATCCAGATCCAAAAACACGAAAATACAATTGGATTAAACGTAGAGTAATTTAGATATTCTAAGGACAAAGCTTAACAGTATGTTGTAATTTAATACCTTAAATTGGACTTGCTTATTGCATCATTTTCAATTGGTTTAGGTGCAATATCTTCATTAGTTTTTCATCAAATTAGAAAACATAGAATTGTGAAATTACGGACTAAGAAAAAGAACAATAAGAAGGACGATTATTTTGACAGCAATAAAGATAGTTCCGATCTTCAAATGATGAAAAATGAGTTGGATTCGTTGGAAGTTGAAAGATCAATAATTACTAGTTCTGTGAGAAAAATACACGAAACTTTCAGACAAGGCAAGCTCAGTCAATTGGAGTTTGATAGACTAATGATAAAGTATGCTGAAGATTTAGGAAAATGTGAACAAGAAATGGAGCAGACCCGATCAGTTGTTGATCTTTACGAATTAAGCTCAATAAAAAACAATCTTGTTTCTATAATAGAGGACAAGATCAAAGTTATAGACGCAAGATTGAGTGAGATCTCAAACGGTAATGTCAAGATGTTGACGAGACAACCTAAACAATCAAGTCCTGATACCACATATCAAGATCTTGGTAGTACCTCATTGGGTCAAGGAAACCTGGAAAAGTCACTGCATATGGAGGCAGAAAAGATAAAGAATTTGGAGTACGAAATCACTCAAGCGCTTGAAAAACTTGATAGTTATGAATCCCGTAAATCAAAATCAGAATCAAAATCAACAGAAACGGGGAATGAACAGATTTTAAAAAAGAATTTGGATCAATCCAGTACCATGAATGTAACTAACAAAAAGGATCCGCTTAGAAATTTCACATCATCAGACTAGATTAGAAAAATTAGATGGAAAACACTATTTCTAAGGATCCGCAAATTTCAGATTTGATTATTTCCCTATTCTGAACATTTTAGTACCACAAGTTGAGCATATTCCTTGGGTTGCCGGTTTTCCATTTTTCATTGTTATCTTCTTTTCATCATTCATAGTCCTTTTCTGTTTACACTTTACACAGTATCCTTCCATAAAAAATAGAATTCATGTGTGCATAAAAACATTATGGATTGAATCTTTATTTTGACAAAAGACCCTCCAATCATTGTTCCAAATAGGAAAACTATATAAAATTTGATCTACTAAGATGCTTTTTGCTAACTATACATTTATAGCATCACAAATATTCAAATTTTACCAAGATTAATGGATTTATTGGTGTTTTTTATCATGCGAAAACTAAACTATGTCATTTTAGATTTCATCGCATGTTGAAAATTTATAAATAATCTCAAACTTCGTTGATTCTTAAATGAAAATTACTGTAATAGGAGCCGGAAGGGTAGGGTCCTCAGTGGCATTGAATTGCTCATTGAGAGAACTAGGGGATACTTTGCTTCTTGATATTGTGGAGGGTTTACCTCAGGGTGAGGCAATGGATATTAACCATCAACTGGCAGAACGCGGAATAGATTGTATCGCACAGGGTTCTAATAATTATGAAGATATGAGGGGATCTGACATTGTAATTGTTGTTGCGGGAGTTGGCAGGAAGCCAGGCATGACGCGTATGGATCTGCTCAAAACAAATGCTGACATAGTAATGGCAGTGTGCGACAAAATTAAGAGTTATGCTCCAAATTCAAAGATAATTGTAGTAACAAATCCGCTTGACCCATTGACATATCTCGTACTAAAGTCACTTGGTGGAAAAAGAACCCAGATAATGGGTATGGGAGGAATGCTAGATCTGTCGAGATTTAAGGAACACATAAGTACGATTACTGGAATATCTAGAAATTCTGTTCAAGCTATGGTAATAAGCGAACATGGCGAGAACATGCTACCTCTTGTTAGATTCTCAAGCTTGTGTGGGATACCATTAACTGAATTCATATCCTCAGAACAATCAGAAGATCTTACGAACAAGACTAAAAAGATAGCAGCTGAAGTAATTTCATTGAAAGGCGCGACAGTCTATGCTCCTGGAAACGCAGTGTCAACAATGGTAGAAAGTATTGTAAAAAACAAAAAAACAATTCTACCAGTATCCGCTTTACTTGAAGGTGAATATGGATATCACGATGTATGTATAGGTGTACCTTGCATCTTGGGTCATGATGGTGCGGAGAAAATAATTGAATTAAAGCTGAATGAAAGTGAAATGAAAGTCTTTGACCTGGGAGTGCAGAGTGTAAAAAATGCGATAAAGAGTTTCTCACTATGAACTTGGAAGCAACAAACGAAATTACAGAGAAATGGAACTTAAAGAAATTTTAGAAAAGCTAGCAAAGGGCGAAATATCTGTTCGTGTGGCAGAACAAGAATTAAGACTCTTTTCAATTGAGTACGTAGAAAAAAATTTAGCAAAAATAGATCCACTGCGGGAATTAAGAAGCGGAATACCAGAAGTTATTCTTGCTCAAGGAAAGGAGCTGAAAGATCTCTATAAAATTACTCTCGCCACAGTATCTAAAAAAAGATTTGCTGTCATAAGTAAAATTAAGCCAGAATACATGGAGAAGTTACGTAAAAAATTTGAAAAGGAAAATCTGAAAGTTGAAATGGGAATTAACACGATATTAGTGTCTTACAAGTCGCACAAATTTCCTAAAAAGAACGGCAAAGTAGGCATACTTTGTGCTGGAACTTCGGACATTAAAATTGCTGAGGAAGCAAAAATTATGGCGCAAGTAATGGGCAGCGAAACTGTGATAGAATATGATGTAGGTATTGCAGGAATTCATCGAACATTGAAGGGCATCACGAAAATGATAAACTCTCAAGTTCACATAATAATTGTAGTAGCTGGAATGGAGGGTGCATTGGGTTCTTTTGTTTCATCAGTAACTGACATACCAGTAATTGGAGTTCCAACTTCAATAGGGTATGGATTTGGCTCGAATGGGGTTGCAGCGTTGGCATCTATGCTTCAAACTTGTTCAATGGGTATGACCGTCGTAAATATTGATAATGGGATAGGTGCGGGCGCCTTTGCTGCGATGGTAGCAAACAAGATGTCAACAGAACCTAAACCCAAAATGAAAGCAATATAATGAAGATTTATAAGTAATTCATAATCTTGTCAAATTTATAAATAGGATAGACAGGTGAATTTTCAGTTTATGGTTTATACTTCCACACTCAGAAGGATAAGAGAAAGAAAAACAAATTACAGAAAGAGAGAAAAATTGCTTATTGGTAAAAAGGATTTTGTAACCGTTAATGTAAGTGATCAAAACGTTTCAGCTCAACTAATAAGACCGGATCTCCTCGGAGATAAAGTAATGGCCTCTGTACATAGTAACGAATTACTATCATTTGGTTGGAAAGGTTCACGCAAGAATATACCTTCATGCTATCTAGTCGGTCTTTTATTAGGTAAAAAATGTCTCCAAAAAAAGATAACGCGGGCAATATTGTATATCGGCAAGAGACACTTTACGACAAAAATCGCAGCATGTCTGAAAGGTTTGTCTGAGGCAGGATTGGAAATGCCATTTTCAGAAGATATTATTCCTTCTGAAGAAAGAATTCAAGGAAATCATATTGCAGAGTACGCAAAAAAAATAAAGGCAAATGATGATCTTTACAAATCACGATTTTCGTCAAACTTGGGATTAGGTTTGGAGCCAGAAAAATATCCCAGTCATTTTTCAGAAGTAAAGGACAGGATTGTAAATGATAAGAGTGAAAAGAAATCAGATAAATCGTCTAAAGCTACTAAGTCAAAGTCATCCAAGAAAAAAGGAGATTCAAAATGAGCAATCCTAGAAGCAATGAACAAGCAACAGTATGGAAGCCGCGCACAGCTCTGGGACAGATGGTTATAGAAAATAAGATTAGTTCAATGGAACAGATTTATGAAAATGGTATGCGTATTCAAGAATCTGAAATAGTAAAACACTTGCTTCCGGATATAAAGAGCCAAGTTGTGCACGTAGGAATAGTACAGAAGCAAACTGATGCTGGAGAAATGACAAGATTTAGTGCGCTCGTTGCTGTTGGTAACGAAGCGGGATGGTTTGGGATCGGGATGGGTAAGGCATCTCAAATGAGAATTGCTATAGACAAGGCAACAATTAACTCATATCTTCACATAATTCCAGTGAAATTAGGTTGTGGCAGTTGGGAATGCCGATGCACGCAACTGCATTCGATACCTTTCAATGTGCGAGGAAGAGGCGGAAGTGTGAAAGTAGAGATTCTACCAGGACCAAGAGGTTTAGGACTTGTAGCGGGTGAAAATATAAAAAATCTGTTAAAACTCGCCGGGATAAAGGACGCATGGACAAAATCATTCGGATCTACCAATACAATGACTTCTACTGCTATGGCAATATTTAATGCTCTAAACTCAACTTACATCACAGGGTGAATAAATGGCATTATTAGTAGTTAGAATGAGAGGAACTGTAAATGTGCCATATTGGGCACTGACTACACTTAAGAATCTCTATTTGAACAAGAAATTTTCTGCCACTCTCGTTCCCGAAACAACGAATTACTTGGGGATGTTAAGAAAGATAAATCAATGGGTAGCATGGTCAAAAGCAGATTCAGATATAATAAAAATCTTGATTGAGAAAAGAGGTAAAAAGAAAAGCCCAACATTAGAATCAAAGGATGAAAATAAGAGTAAATCTGATTACAAGGGCATTGATGAATTGGTAGATGTCATTGTAAATAATAAAATAAAATTCTCGGATCAAAATAATATTAAACCTTGGTTTAGCTTGAATCCACCCAAAGGCGGTTTTAAAAAGAATACTAAAAAACAGTTCTCAGATGGCGGTATCCTTGGCAATAACAAGGAATTGCTTGAAATTGTAAAAAGAATGGTATGACTTTGTTGAAGAAAAAATGAGTTTTACATTTATATTTACACTCCTATTTTGATTGTATAAGGTATATCATACATGGCAACTAGATTGAGAAAAAGCCGCAGACATCGAGGTACAAGATATTGCGGATGGGGTCAAATAGGACAACATAGACAGTCTGGTAGCCGGGGTGGAATAGGCGGAGGAGGAAAACATAAGCATTTTTGGATTCGAACTGTAATTGAAGAACCCGACCATTTTGGACATGATACGCTTACCTCATATAGTCGATTTTTAGTCAAAAAATGGATTAATTTGAGAGATCTTAAGAATCTCTCACTCAGATTCAGTGGTAAAAAGGAAGAAAAAACTATTCTGGATCTTCGATCATTAGGAATTCAAAAACTCTTGGGCGGCGGCAACATTAGCGAAAGTTATGTAATTAAGGTAGCACAAGCATCTGCAAGTGCTAAAAAGAAAGTAGAGTCGGCAGGAGGTAGTATAATTTCAAATGACCACAGTGCACAATGAAAGTATTGTAAGAACAGTAGTCAAGAAAGTCTCGGCTTACATTCCTCAAGTTGAGAAGCCTAAAAAGAAAATTGGATTAAGTGAGAAATTCATTTGGTGCGGAATTGCATTATTAGCATACCTTGTTATGGGTCAAATTCCACTTTATGGAGTAACAGATTCACCACAATTTGATTTCTTGGCATTTGCGAGAGTTATATTTGCTGCACAACAAGGAACATTACTAGAATTAGGTATAGGTCCAATCGTTACTGCAGGTCTCTTGATGCAGCTATTAAAGGGCTCAGAACTAATTAAGCTAAATTTCAAGGACCCCGATGATAGGTCTCTCTTTACATCCGCAACAAAGATAGTTACTATTATCGTCATTATTGCAGAGGGTTCACTTTATGGTGTTAGTGTATATGGAGGTTTACTTGCTCATCCTAGTCTTATTCCTATCTTAATTGGACAACTTATTGGGGCCAGTATTGTTGTAATGTACCTAGACGAACTAATTCAAAAAGGATGGGGATTAGGTTCTGGTATCAGTCTTTTCATTATGGCAGGAGTTGCTCAGGGAATTTTATGGAGTATATTCAGTCCGCTACCTGCACAAGATGGACCAGTGGGAGTAATTCCATTCATCATAGATTCTGCTATTAACGGAGACCTCTCAAATACATTCTTCAGAAGTGGTCAGCTCCCGAGTATTTTTGGTCTTATAGTTACCTCCTTAGTTCTATTGGCGCTTGTGTATACTCAGGGTATTCATATTGATATCCCTATAGTATCTACGAAGTATCGAGGGTTTACTGCTGTGTATCCTATAAAATTGCTATATACGTCTAACATTCCGGTTATTTTGGCCTCGGCATTACTAGCAAACGCTGTTTTCATGGGACAGATGTTATGGGCAAACTATAATCCTGACAATTCAAATCCATTGTTTAACGTGATTGCCCAGTTTGATCCACAAAGCTCACAATCTCCAACTGGCGGAATCTTGTATTATACCACATCTCCCAATAGCTTTGAAAATGCGCTTGCTGATCCGGTTAGGACAATAGCGTATATCATATTTATGACAGGTATTGTTACCGTATTTGGTAGACTGTGGGTGGAATTAGGTGGATTATCTCCAAAGGCAGCAGCAAAGAATTTGTTGGATGCAGATGTTCAGGTTCCAGGCTTTAGACGAACTCAAAGTTCGGTCCAGACTCTACTTAATAAGTACATACCAGCTGTTACAATAGCAGGAGGGATAATAATCGGACTCTTGGCATCTGTGTCAAACGTATTGAACGTATTTGGTACGGGAATTGGTATACTGCTTATGGTCGATATATTGGTTAATTATTATAACCTTCTCGTTCGAGAACAAGTAGATGTCCATATGCCTAAATTGGCGGCACTCCTTGGAAGGGACTAGAAAAAAAACAGTTATTATTGTTGGTGTTCCTGGAGTAGGAAAGAGCACAATAATTTCTAATGCTACAACAACGTTACAAAACAAAGGAACGACTTTGAACAAAGTGGTTTTTGGATCTGTTATGTTCGAGGAAGCTAAAAAATTGGGAATAAATGATAGAGATCAGATAAGAAAACAAACGATAGATGTACAACAAAGATTACAAAATATGGCCGCTGATCATATCTCCGGTCTGAACGATTCGATAGTAGTTGTTGATACCCATCTTTTTATAAAAACACGATCAGGTTATTATCCGGGATTACCAATGAATCTTATTTTAAAGCTAAATCCTGAAAGACTTATTTTGATAACTGCAGATTCCGAAGAAATTCTAAATAGAAGAAAAAATGACAGTACTCGGACAAGAGATTTGATTTCAGATGACGAAATCAAAAGGGATATAGAAGTTTCTTTGTCGATGATTTCATCACTTTCAATTTTGACGGGTGCACCATTTGAAATTATTCAGAACCATGACAACATGATAGATTCTGCCACATCGCTATTGGTAGAATTACTAGAGAAATCTACTTGATTGATAGATTCCAAGATGTGGGTAACATAGATATGGATATTGGGTTTACAATATAAAACATCAAGTGACAATGGATTGAAATCGAGGAATATGCGGAACATTAGTGTGGTTATTTCAGGGAGTGCAGCTGTCGGCAAGACTACATTGGCCCATGCTCTCGCAAGGGAATTCGGATTCAAGTTGTACAACGGGGGCGACATCTTGAAGGAAATAGCACGTCAACAAGGCTACACGATATCGGGAAATGATTGGTGGGATTCTAATGAAGCGATAGGTTTTATGAGAGAACGTAAGAAAAACTCCATTTTTGACAGGCAGGTGGATGAAAAATTAATAAAGATTGCTAAAAAAGGTAACGTTATAATTACTAGTCATACACTTCCTTGGTTAACTACTGAACAAATTAGTTTTTGGCTAAGTGCTTCTCAGAGGAAAAGATCTGAAAGAATGTCAAAACGCGACAAAATCACATTAAGAGAGGCTCTTGACATTGTTAAGGTGAGGGATAGGGAAAATAAAAAAATCTATAAGAAAATCTATGGGTCAGAATTCGGAGAAAGCCTTGAAGTATTTGATTTCATGATTAATACCGAACTTCTCTCGCTTGAATCACTTGTTTATTTGTGTAAGGAAATTATAAAGAAGATGAAGATTCAGTAGTATACTAGGACACAAAATGACATTAAGACTTGATGCATTAGAGATCATAAATGATGATGTTACTAGCACAAAGTATGGCTATCATCCTGATTCTAGACCTTTGAATGTACTTTTAGATAATGGAATTATCTTGTTAGATAAACCTTCAGGACCTACTAGCCATGAATTGGTTGCCTGGACAAAGAGAATCCTTGGGATAACTAAGGCGGGTCACAGTGGTACTCTTGATCCAGGTACTACCGGTCTTCTACCAATCGGATTAGGGGATGCTACCAAAGCATTATCAATCCTGTTGTTAGGACCAAAAGAATACTATGCCATTGCGAGGATTCATCAGCAAAAGGACCTTGGTATAATTGATAGTGTGCTTGGACAATTTACTGGAGAGATTTACCAAAGGCCTCCTCAGCGATCATCCGTCAAAAGATCCACCCGTGTTAGACGAATATATGAATTACAAAGACTAGAAAGTGTAAACAACATCCTTTTGCTACGTGTGCTATGTGAAGCAGGGACTTACATTAGAAAACTCGTTTATGATATCGGGGAAGTTCTTGGA
>JAATVN010000052.1 GCA_014523595.1 Nitrososphaerales archaeon TH5888
AGCAGTATCAATAGTTTCAGTCCAACAAATCTATGCTACAGGCTGTCCTACAAATTTTGTGTCCGAACACATAAAAAATGCAAAAGCGGCGCTTCAAAACGGAACCACCGAAGAGGCTTTGAATCAACTTGAATTAGCAGAAGAAGCTATAGGTGTTGCTGCAGAAGAGAATGAATAACTATATAAAAAATATAAATAGTCTCAGATAAATTTACCTAATTTTTTTATTCCTTGCCTTATGAATTCTGTGCGTAGTTCCATTCATCTAATCTTTTTCAACCTTTTCTTTTTGAAATTGCAAAAATCTTATTAACCAATTGAAAGTCCGATTAGGATCTTTTGTTCCTTTTTTTAGCAAATCTAACTCTTTTTACCAATTCATTATCCCTGCTGATTAAATTACCATGATTTGAGCTAACGGCCTCGGCCATGTTTAAGAGGTATTATTAGAAATGCTAATGAATAAATCTTCGTCGTATGGTCTAATTTGATTAATAAACTTAATTTGATAAAATTCAAAAATTATCAAAAAGTAACCAAGTTTAAAAAATTTGATGTAGTCTAGTTATTTAACAATACGAATTTTCAATATTAGATAAAAATGCAACTTAAATTAAATGACTATTTATAGAATTACGAGATATGCAGTCATGCACTGCACCCGCATTCATGTTCAAATAATTGTTGAGAGTGAAAACTCAATGATTTACTTATATAGTATGAAATACCTCTAACCCAGAGATGAATAATAAAGCATTGTTGGGAATGTTTGCCATTCTCATAACGACCCTAGGGGCAGTAGCATTCGCAGGATTGACTATTATATCTTCAGCAACGGCACAGGAATATAATGAAACAATGACCGGAAATCTGACGATGGGTGCAGCTAATATGACAGACACCAACATGACAAATGGAACTGGGAACATATCGGGTGTTGAAGAGCCAGATTTTTAATAGACAGAAAAAGTCAAAAGCCTACAAAAGTATAAGCAGCTTTCTGCGACTCTAACCTTTTTTTATTGAGGTGCTGCTAAGGGATGCGAAAGACTGGAAATACTACTATATCACTCCTTAACAGATTTTATAACCAATTTACATTTGGCTCAGTCGACAACGCTACCAAGATTTATGCAATAGTCTATACTGTTCTTGCCCTCATTGTAATAGATACGAGCCTTAATCAAAATTCTGAAATGCGTTCCTATCTAGAGACTTCAGGGTTCAGCATTCCATTATTTGTTTGTATGGGAATTGTAGTTATTGGTGGCCAATTATACATTCTACAATTTGTTAGACAGAAGAGCAGTCAAATTCGTAAGAAGGCCGCATTTCTTCGCATTTCACATAATATAGTATTTCTTATTCAGTACTTGGTAGTATCAATTTTTGTATTTGTACTGGTCCAGTTAATCACTACTCAACAATACTCTACCATAGCTCTAACAATAGTTACAACGGTGACTTATGGTTTGACTATTGGTCTTATGGGGATCTTTACCATCATATTTTTCTCATGGTACAAATCAAATAGGAATTCAGTAGTAATTTTGATTTATGGCTTGTCTTTTGCAGCCGTGGTCATTGCATCAACTATTTTTTTAACAGGTAGTCTTAACCGGCTTGTGGAAAAACCCGCTAATATTTCCGCTGATGTAGCTCCCTCGGCAAAATCAAAGCCAGGTTCATTAGGGTATGATCTTGCTAAAATGTATCATTATGCTGATATTGTTTCTTTTCTTTTGAAATGGGTTGCTACGGCATTACTTTTGTATCATTACTCTCAGAAGATGGGAAAGACCAAGTACTGGATCTTGATAAGCCTTCCTTTACTATATTTTGCAGGTACCTATTTGGACGACTATCATCTATTTGAACCTCATACAGAGATAGGCAAGCTTTACTGGGATCTCTATACTTCCTTAAATTCTACTGCAGGGGGAATCTTGTTTTATGTAGGATTTGTTGTCGCTGCTCGGCATTTTCATGGGAATATGGCTGTTAGAGACTACCTGGTAATGTGTGGATTTGGTTTCTTACTTTTTTTCAGCGCCGGTCAGAGCACTTTGGCAAATACGCTGTATCCACCATTTGGTCTTGCCACGATGTCACTATATGGATTATCAACATATATGATATTACTGGCCCTTTACTCTTGTGCGATTTCAGTATCAGAGGATATAGAGCTTCGCAAATCCATAAAAAAATCCACACTTCGTGAATCAAAGTTTCTCGATAGTATGGGAACAGCACATATGGAAAGAGACTTGACAAGAAGAATAGTGCTAAAGGCAAGGGAGGAACAAAAGAAGCGTATACAAAAGTCAGCAGGAATCAAATCATCATTAACTGATGAAGATATAATAAATATTATAGAGGAAACCGAAAGGGATGTTAGGTAGATGTTATGAGTTATATTATAGAACATTTCTAAATTATGGTAATTCAAAGTTAGTTAAGATCTTGATTGAGAACTAATCTTTGCTTAACTAACTGTGATTATCTAGCAGTGTCTTTTTGTCTGGTCTTATGTCTAGAGATTTGTTTTAACTATAGATACTTTAATTATTATTTCATCATTTTCCTTGTTCATATTTATAATCGTCATGAGAATTGCTTGGTTCCTTTTGATAAACTAGTTCTTCAAGTGGGAATGTTTGAATGCAAAATTTGGTTGGTGCGGAGCCATGGGTACGCTATCAATCCAAAATTAGGATTCTGATACAATTGTTCAGAGCTAAGCTTTAAAGTTTTGTGCCATTTATGGCTCATTGGGATTCGAACCTTGCATGTATTGGGGTTCTACTACTTCTGTTTACTTTTTAGTCAAAGGTTAAAGAATCTTTTAAAATGTCTTTCAATGCCTTCCGTTCTTCATTCGTTAAATCAGCACCCTTCTCCGCTAGGATATTTTTTAGTACCTGTTCGGTTTTGGTGGGACCTAAGATTTCCTTCAATTTTTGAACGGAACTTGTATCTTGCCAGGAATCGAAAAGCTCAATCACATTATCTCTAGTCTCAGGACTGAGATCCTTTATCGCATTTTCTATTATCCTCTTGTAACCCTTGCCCAAATCCTTTGGTCTAAATACAGCTCCCATCAGTTATACTACGTATTGTCAGTATTAAGGCTATTTGGACATCTGTTGCAAGCGAGATAATAATGCCTTATAAGAAAGAAGAATGACAAGCGTTCGAGACTAAAGACTTTCTGTCGTCTTTAATGAAACGGTCCATCATAGGTGAGAAATGTCATATTATTAATAACAGGACTTTAGATTACTCCAAATTGCCTTTATAGTTTTCATCAGATGTAGTAAATTCCTTTAAGTATTTTGATGCTTTGTTATATCCATGACTCACGTAATAAACAACGTCGATTTGGACAAGATATCTCTAACAACGGCGATGGGAAAGAAAGATAAGTCTACACTCAGGAAGCCAGTAAAATTGGAAGGAGAATGGATTCTTGATTCAGCTGCCGGTTACCAGTTCAAAACTGAGCTTTCTTACGAGAATGGCAAGCAAATTATTGAAATAGATTCGCCGTCCTTCCTAGGTGGTAACGGAAACAGAATAGGTCCGATGGGATATTGTATTGCTGGTATTGCATCTTGTTTCATCGCGACCTTTGTAACTGTTGCGGCCGGTCAGGGCATAAGGCTCACCAAGCTAACTGCGAATGTAGAATGTAATATTAACTTTGCAAAGACTTTTGATGTCGCTGATGAACCCATTACTGAAGGTATAACCTTTAGTATAGATGCAGTCACCGATGACGCAGATAAATCCGCGTTGCAACAATTGCTAAAGATGGCTGAAGAAAGGTGTCCGGCGGTGTACAGCATGTCTCACCGAATTAATGTTGAAGCAACCATAAACTGAATTAGTAACAACTTTCTGTACTACATTATTATGACTTAGAATTAACAATCATAGGCTTTCAAGAGTGATGGCTTACGAAATCGTTGAAGGATGACGAGGATCTGAGTCATGAGATATCTGCTCATTAGGAACGGATGACTTGAGTTCTGTTTGATTATTCTTTATGGAATCTAAAATATATAGACCAAGCTCTGTCAATTTTACTTTGCTATTTAGAAAGTTGTAATAGTAATCACCGCTTAGAGGAATTCCTAGCGCAGTTTCTTCAGTGCTCACCCGCTTTGCTGCTTGGTCATAAGCAATGACTCCATTTGCCATTGAGAAATTAGTGTCATTGAGAGTCAAACCGTATTCCAATAGTTCTAGAATTGATAGGCTTGTTATATCCAGAATGGTTACAATCCTTATAACAATCGGATTTCTCATTAGTTCCGTAATGACGCCCATATCGATTGGAACTCGATCGCTCATGTTATAGAAATATTCCAACCAGTTAATAACTTCTTATAATGCTAATGCCATAATACAGATTGCTTTGGACTGATTCAGTAGTAAACACGTAGAATTAGCTGATGCTTCTCTTGATAGGAATATTCGGAGATTCATACAAGTTGATAGATTTCCTTTTGACAGGTTCAGAAACTGAGAGAGAAAGAAGCCATCATGGTAAATCCGATCACTAATAAAGTATACGTTACAGATAGTAATCTCCTATACGAGATAGATGGATAACAAATAAGTGGACCTTAATAGCTCAAGAATCTAATTACGAAACTGAGAAACGTGCGAATGCGTCGGGATTAGGTCCTTCCATCTAGTAGGGTTCCGCTCTCTAATATTTCGTTTTTTCTAAGAAACTGAATTTATGAATTCCTGGAAATTCAGATAAGAACTGGAATTTGATGCGCATCTATCAAGAACTAAAACTAGGATTTTGTTACCGTATTCTTAAACTGTCTACTGCGTCCATAATAACTTGAGTAGCGTGTGCTCCAAAATTTGCTTTACAATAGTTCTCATTTTTTAGCTTTGAATCAAACCTGTTTGTCCTTATCAACTGTGAAACCCTATTTACTGCAGCTAGATAATTCATCGAAGATATCCAAGTCAGTATGATTGTACATTTATCGCAAACTTGAACTTTAACATTACTCCCATATATTTCCCCGCAAAAGACACATTTGTTATATACTATTGAACTACTGGATCTGGGAGCATTAATACCAAAATGAACTTTATTAAAGCACTCGATACACAAGTGTTGATTACATTCAGAACATGAGTGATATTCTTCATGTTTACTACATTTTTCACACACGGTCATTGCTTACAGGCACCATGCAGAGCCATCATCAAGAAACGATTATTATGAATTAATATATCCATTATATATCTACTAGTATTACTAATTAGGTAATCTCTCCTATATCAAGTTACTCTGCAAATAAATGCCAGGCATGACAAATGTTTAATTATGATGTTTGATATCACCTCGGAAACTAGTGAATGGAGTCCAATTAACTTTTGGGTTCAAATATCTTATGTTAGTAATAATGAAATGAAATGATACTAGTAAGAGATTGAATTGCCAGTTCTTGATGGGATATTGAATTACTTTCGCCTGAAAGAAAATTGTCATACAAGATAAAGTTGCCAAATGGTTGGCATAGGCATTGCTGGGATAGCGTCAGGAGCGCTAAGTCTTAAATTATTTGCTGCTTAACATTCACTATATGGGTGGAATAACAAAAAAGCATACAAATAAGAAAAATAAAGGTAGTTTCAGAACTGCTGCTTTAGCCCTAGGAATATCAGTTATTGCAGACGCTTTGGATTACATGGCTGCTCCGCTATTTAGTATCCCAATAATCGGTGACGTGTTTGATGTTATAACAACTGGGTTGTTGTATTCGATAACTAAAAGTAAAGTATCAGTCATTATGAACCTTGCTGAATTTATACCGTTTGTAGGAGACTTTCTCCCTGTTTATACTGTATCTACTTTGATCTGGATAATGCGAGAATACGAATATGAATCATTTTTTAAAAAGTTACTATCTCTGATATCAAATAAACGCTAAGATCTTATATCAAAGTCGAAAGAAATACCTGGATATGCTTACCGGAAACTATAAACTCATGGGAAGAAGAGATTGAAGAAATAATGAATCGATGGCAACTTTAATTAGATCAAAGAGCATAGACAAAAAAAACTATTTGAGACAATTCGGGCCCGGAGGATGCGGTTCTATACAGAAGAACACCAAGTTGACTCCAAGATACTTAATTAGAAACTAATTAAACAGCCATTAATTTCTCATATTCGCTAAGAAGGTCTTTTGAACTATGGCGACAATTTTTTTCTTTGATATGTTTATCCAACAAGTCCAGTAGCTTGGCAACTTTATCAATACTTTTTCTGGTTGTCATTGGTGAGCTAAGCTATGGACAATAAACTTGATAAAAGCTCAAGCTTGCCCGTAAAACGATAATAGGAAGCCTTAAATGGTTTATTTGATGTTTAACTGTAGATTTCTGTCCAGAAAATCAGCTATCTCGTCGAACGTCGCACCAGAATCATTCAGCTCTATCAATAGTTCTTTACTGATGCCGGCCTGTCTCAAAGCAACTAATGCAGCATATAATCTTCTTTCTGCGTTAGTAATGCATTTTCCATCCCAACCATAATAAGACATTATGACACCCATAACGCATCTCCCGCCAGCTCCGTCCGTATATTGCTTTCTAATCTGTCTAAATTGTTTTCCACATGTACGTATTATTTGAGAAATAGACAATTGTTGGTTTGATTGTTGATTAAGTGTATTCATATGGCGCTCGTCGGTATGTTGCTCGATATTCTGTGTTAACTGCTTCTTATGGCTGCTTAGAACTTCAGAGACGGACGATTCCTGTTTTAAAAGTTGTTGCTGAGCCATGGATTGATAATATATACATAAACAAATTATTTAGGTTTTCGGCTAGATATGTTCTATGAAAATCATATTGTTGTTTTTCCAATTATTGTTAGAATTAAGTGGTGCTGAATTCAACTTTCAATATTGCCATGACATACCTTTACGTTTTAATCCATATTTCTTAATACTAGCTTACCACGGATAAATTGGCTTTTTGTATCTATTTACTTGATTTTGGTTTCAAACTCAAGTACAATACATGAACTCATAGAGACCGAGATATACCCAAAGATATCATACACTTATTCTTCCTGAACCCACTATTCGTATATCTTTACTATCTGGATTTAAGAGGATTGCAATATCTCCGGCTTTAAATGAAAATATATTATCAGACAAAATCTTAAGTTTACTGTTCCCTAATTTCTCTATCTTTGCAGGCCTGATCTGAGTCCCTATGGACAAAAGATAGGAGTGATTTTCTGAAAGGTCATTCTTATAAAATGGCACCTTATCGAAATCAATATTCAATTCCTGGACGGCAGAAGTAAAATGGTTGTAATTGGAAAGAATATCTCCCCTACTTATCTCATCAAAAGAAACGCCTGTTAGAGCAAGACCTACCCTAGCTGGACTATGTGATTCATCAACATTTTTATCATGCATCTGTATACTTTTAACTGTAACCGTTTTCTTTTGAGGAAATAGTATTAGCTCATCATGTACTTTGATTACTCCCTGTTTAAGGATACCCAATACGACCACACCTACTCCTTTTACATTAAATATGTTATCTATATGGATAATTGTTGGTCCGTCTCTTTTAACCGAAGATAAAGAACTGATACTCTCTTTAAGAC
>JAATVN010000053.1 GCA_014523595.1 Nitrososphaerales archaeon TH5888
ATACCTATGAATTAATAGATAAATAATGTTAGACAATCTTCGCTCAAGTCTCGGAGCAGCTTTAAAAAAACTCGTCGGCGCTTCTGACGTAAATGAAGAATTGATCGATTCTTTGTGCAAGGATGTACAAAGAGCTCTTCTTCAATCCGACGTTAATGTTAGATTAGTATTAAACATAACTCAGAATTTGAAAAAAAGATCTCTAGAGGAATCTCCTCCGAAGGGATTGTCAAGGAAGGATCATATAGTCTCAATACTTTATGATGAACTTTCAAGATTGATGGGTTATAAGGGAGAAAATATTGCGGAAAGCAAGCAACCTGAAAAACAAGTCATTTCATTTACACCTGGTAAGCTCAATATTGTACTGATGATTGGTATCCAGGGAAGTGGTAAAACAACAGTTACTGCAAAGCTAGCAAGGTGGCTAACAAAACACGGATATCGTGTGGGAGTCGTTGGTGCTGATACATGGAGACCAGGCGCACTCACACAGCTCAAAATGAATTGTGTCAAAATAAATGTTGAAGTATTTGGAGACGAATCTAGTAAAGATGCAACTTCAATAGTAAAGAATGGAATTAATTATTTTAAAGGTACAGGATCAGATGTAGTGATTATTGATACTGCAGGAAGACACAAAGATGAAGCAGAACTCTTAGAAGAGATGAAAAGCATGTATGATATTTCTAAACCAGATTTAATTCTTCTGGTAATTGATGGGACTATAGGTCAACAGGCATATAGCCAAGCAAAGTCATTCCATGAAACTGTTCCGGTTGGAGGCATTATTATAACAAAACTTGATGGGACTGCAAAAGGTGGCGGAGCATTGGCAGCATCCGCGGTAACAGGTGCAAAGATTTTCTTTATCGGAAACGGTGAAAGAATTGATGATCTTGAGGAGTTCAGTCCCACGAGATTTGTAGGGCGATTATTGGGGATGGGAGACATTAAAGCAATTTTGGATTTAGCTAAGGATTTGGAATTACAGGCAGATGAAAATCAGTCAAAACGGGTACTAAGTGGCAAAATGACGATAGAAGACTTTTATTCACAAATGGAAAGTGTCGGCAAAATGGGATTTAGAAACATTATTGACAATTTGCCAGGTCTGTCTGGAGTAGTTAAGGAGGATCAATTAGATGTAATCCAGGGAAAATTGGAAAAGTGGCGTTATATTATCCAGTCAATGACAAAGGAAGAAAAAAAGAATCCTGAGGTAATTAATGATTCACGAAGAAAGAGGATAGCAAGAGGTTCAGGTGTAGCTGAACACGACGTCAAGGATCTGATAAAGAATTTCAACAACTCAAAGAGCATGATTAAGCAGAGTAAAGGAAGGCAAATGCAAGGTATGCTTAGAAAACTAGGAATAGGATAGAACGATATAACTAATTGAAAAGAAAATCTGAATACAAGTTATGCAATTGGTGTTTAGAAAGACAATGTATTAAAAACCACCCTCTTCAAAAAATTGTTGAGGATTGCAAGATATGTCACGGAATATGGAATCAACTAGATAAGGCATGTAACAAGATTATCCAGGCAACAAAAGATTATCAATACGATTCTTTCCTTATTGGATTGACTCTAGACCACAGCTTTTATGACAATGAAGACAAGTTTAGGTCCAGGTTCAGGATAAGAGGAAAAGAAAATATTAAGACGAGTCTCCTACGTGAAATTAGAAAAAAATTTGGTAATATTTCAAATAAGAAAATTAATTTGAATTATCCTGACATTACTATTAATATACAAATTGGCAAAAAATTAGAAACGATTGTATCTGTCAATTCAAGTACGGTTGTCCTGAGTGGACGCTATAAGAAGGTTAAGAGGTTTCAAATCAATACCAAAAATACTGACATCAATGATAGTTTAGGAGTTAATCAGCGCCATATTGAAAAAATCTTGAAAAAAGAATTGTTGAGTCGTTTCGATTCTGATTCGATTGTTTTTCGGCCTATCGGTAAGGAAGAGCCTGAAAGTTTGGTTCTTGGAAATGGAAGACCATTTTATGTATCGATAAAAAATTCAAAAATAATTAGCTTCAAAGATGATTTTTCAATTCAATCTAAGGGAATGATATTTGAAATAAATGAAAAGCTCCGGGCGTTACCCCTCTCCTCTCCTGGTTACGTAAAGAAAGTAAAGACAATTGTTTCTTTTCAGGAAAATTTGAGAGCCTCTGATTTGAAGGAAATCAATGATTCAGGAATCAGAATAATAGAATTTGTCAATAGGAGAAGTAAGAATTGGAAATTTATATATCATATTGAATTCAAGTTCAAGACTCAAAAAAAATTACAATTTACAATAATATGTGATAATGGATTACCTATTAGAAAATTTATTGAAGGCAATGAGAATATCTCACCGAATTTAGAACAGATATTAAATAGAAAATGCAAATGCGATAGATTTGATATCTTGGACATAATGAATGAAGACGACTTGGTAAATTAAGAACATACTATAATAAAACAGAAAAACGATAACGTTATCTATTTTGACTTTTGTTTGAATTCCGTAAAGCCGCATTTACCGCAAGTATTCCTACCTTTATGTTCTGCCATGAAAACTCCCCTTCCACATCTAGGACAATCCCTCTTCTTCCTGGTTACCTTGTCACCAGAAATATCATAGAATGAATATATTTGAGATTTAGAATCTTTCTTTTTATCAGCCATACCAATATTTCCCTACTATTTCTTTGGTTTGCCCTTTTCTGAACTTTGCTGCTTTTCTTTCAGTTTTTGAGCCTTAGCCTCATCAAAGATTTTCTTTCTCTCTCCCTTTTCTATTAGTCTCATTGATAGGTATTTTGGTAAAGTTTCCTGAGCGCTCTTTTCATCTTTGTAAATGTGAAAAAAACCATTAACATCGGCACTTCCCCTATTGCATCTGATTTCTATTGGTATAATTGTCTTTGAATCCACTTTATTTGTTTTTGAGATTGTTTCAATTGCATCTTTCTTCTTTATATTTCCTGATACGTTTCTAAATATGACTTGGAGTTCTCTCCGATTCATTAACTGGTTATCATAATCACGTAAAACTACCAATTCAGTACTCATATTATTATTAATCGAATCAATTTTTTACTCATATAAGGATTTCCAATTGTGTTCCGTGAAACCCTAATGAATAATGAGTCCGATGGGGATGATATTTCTAGTAATTCGTCAATGGACTCCTTAATTTGACTCATAATATAGCTTTAAACTTTACTTTTCTTAATCAGGAATTAAACAAGAATTCAACATAAAATAGGAATTCTTTTGATTCTGATATTTCATTATACATGGTCCTGCGAAGACAAATTCCTTAGATATCTGTGTCGCATATCGTGTGATTCCATGTAGTGTCCCTCGTTATATTGCGTTCTAATATGATCCCAATTGATTGCAATATCGAACTCGTCCAGAACTTCAATACCGTTTAATAATTCGTTTTCGGAACTCAATTCATTAAGCTTCACAAGATTAAAACTTGACCCGAGAGACTCACCGACTTTATATTCGGAGGATATTCATATGTTGATTGGAACAATGTAAAAGAGATTATTAGATTAGTTAAGCATAAGGCATGTTTTAACACTATATTTCTCAATACAGGACAATCACCGGATATTAAAATTCATGTTCTACACAACAAGGATTTAAGTTTAAGTAGCAAATATCCAGATAAATTTTCGATTTTTAGCGACAACAGGGTTTTAGTAAACCCTTAATATGATGTACAGAAAAAATTCCATGTATGATGTTAGGCATCTCATTATTGGTCCCTGGAGCAATTCTTCTCTTATCAATTTATTCAGTCGGTGTAATTTTAGTGGGTCTTACTGAATATGATCTATTTGCTTTTGCTGCTAGAGCTAAAGTAACCGAATCCAATCCGACATTGAGTGATCCTAATCTTAACGTTGAATTGCTTGTTAAAGGACTTAGGGCACCGACTTCGATGGTATTCGTTGGTCCAAATGATATTTTGGTCACCCAAAAGAATGATGGCACAGTTATAAGAATAGTAAATGGAACAAAGGTGATACAACCACTGATTACAGTTCCAGTTGCTAGTAAAGACGAAAGGGGTCTACTCGGTTTAGACGTATCAAACAATCCGACTGACAATAAAACCGATGCTTTTTTGTTTTACACGGAAAAAGGACCTGTTAAAGGAGAGGCACTAGGAAACAGGATTTATAAATATGAATTAGATAAGAACGCCACTAAATTATCGAAGCCACAACTTCTGTTAGATCTTCCATGGGCGCCTGGACCAGGACACAATGGAGGCGTATTGAAGATTGGTCCAGATAACAATATCTATGTAACAATAGGTGATATGGCTAGAAGTGGGAGCAATGAAAGTCAATTATACGAAACTCAAGCCCAAAATGTCCAGGGTGGGAAAAAGGCTGACGGAAGAGCAGGAATTCTTAGGATAACTCAGGACGGTAAACCTGTGGACGAGGGTATACTTGGTGCTTCCTATCCTCTTAATCTGTACTTTGCTTACGGTATAAAGAATAGTTTTGGAATTGATTTTGATCCACTAACAGGAAATTTATGGGATACCGAAAATGGTCCTGCTTACGGTGACGAGATAAATTTAGTAGAACCCGGATTTAATAGTGGCTGGAAAAAAATACATGGTATTTGGTATGTAAATGGAATGCTGGCTAAGACAGGGATCGCGTCGGCTGCCCCAAAAGATTTGGTTGATTTTGTTAACAAGGGAACGTACAGTTCGCCAGAACTTACCTGGGACCTTTCGGTTGCCCCAACAGCTCTAAAATTTCTAGACACAGAAAAGCTTGGCTCTGAATACAAAAATAATATTCTAGTTGGGGATATCAAGTTTGGTAATATCTATTACTTTAAATTAAATCATGATAGAAAATCATTAGATTTGGGTAAAGGCCTAACAGATAAAATCGCGCAAACAGAAGAAGAATTGTCGGATGTCGTATTTGGACACGGATTCGGAGGCATTACAGATCTGGAAGTTGGACCGGACGGGTTCCTATATGTCCTCGTATATGACAAGAATGACGGAAGAATTTATAGAATTCACTAGTAATTGGATAAAAATGGTAGGACATTATGCGAAGTTAAATAATCTCAAAACTATAATTTGGCTGTCTCATTGTTGATTATTTCAGAATAGTTCCAATAAGAAATTACAAAAAAAATTAAATCCCGGCGAGTCAAATATGATCTAATACTGGTAAACAAAACTACCACCACTGACAATTAATAAGGACTAGAGATGGCATAAAATTTGACAAGCAAAGCATTACCTAGCTTCTATAACATGGACTTTCTGCTATGTCATCATGTCTTTGTTGATTCTTACACTTTTGTATAGCTTCAAAACAATGTTGACCATCACCGACTTGATCATAACAAAAGTCCTCGTCTGACCACGCAACATTGAATGAATTGGCATAGATTATTGCTGACAGTATCGAAATCGTTACCAAGTATGCAATAAGTTTTGTATCCATGATGATGATTTTGCACTGCAGATATTAAAAATCTATTGATAGAAGTATTTCATTGTTTTTGCACTTGCTCCTGTTGTTCTTCAAAATTCATTAGTATTCACACTCACCGAATCTAATCAGAGAACTACTAGACATACGGGTCCGATGGGCTTCGATCCCATGAACTCTGGCTCCGGAGGCTTATGCTAGAAAATCAGCACCCTGTCCTGACTGGGCCACGGACCCATTGAATATTGAAATCTTGAAATATTTAATCATAAATGGAATCTTGCAGGATAACTGGGCTAATCGTATTCCAAAATTAAGAGTAGTATAGTGTGTAACATTATGTTCTTTTAGAAAAGTTAATGATATGCAGGACTCAACAGAATAATTTAGTATAGCCTTTGTCGAGCAATGATCTGAGCATTAAGGCGTTTGCAATAGATATTGATGGCACTCTAACCGAAAACGGTGGCGGAATGATCCACTTACCTGCTGTTTCGAAAATGAGGTTTCTTGAAAAGATTGGGTATAGGGTATTCTTTGTTACGGGTCGATCCTCAATAGAGGCTTACATTTTGTCAGTCTTTTTGGGTATGACTAGGATGGCTATAGGGGAGAATGGTGGAGTTGTTTCGAAAGGACCTTCCGATCATACAATCCTTGGAAATAAGGAATTGTGCTTGAAGGGATATGAAATATTAAAACAAAGCTTATCTAATGTAAATACTAAACCAGTATTTCCTAGATTGTCGGAAGTTGTATTGCAAAGGACCTTTGATATTAAGGAGGGCAAAAAGATACTAAAGGAGAGGGATTTGGAACTAGACATAGTAGACAGCAAATACGCATTTCATATCAACGAATTAGGTGTGAATAAGGCTAAAGGTCTAAACCTTGCACTAAAGTTGCTAAATATCGAACCAAAAGAAGTTGTGGCAATTGGCGACAGTGAAACTGACATTCCTGTTTTTGGTATCTGTGGATTGAGTATTGCTTTAGGTCATTCTGATGATGAAGTTAAAGTTCATGCAAATCATATCGTAAATGGTAAGGAAGGAGTGGGATTGTGTGATGCTATTGACTATGTCACTTTAAATTATTTAAGATAAGAAATGAGTTTTAAGAAATTTATCAGTGAATCCAATGAAGTAATAAAATACGCACTTGGAAAACTAAACATCAAGAATGAATCCTATACTCTTACTGAACCGGCCAAAGACGAGTTTGGTGATCTAAGTTGCAACGTTGCATTCTTGCTGACAAAGGAATTACAAAAATCACCTTATGCAATTGCTTCAATGTTGGTTGAACAATATCCTCAATTTCGTAATGGTAAAGATCCAGAATCACAATCGTACGTATCATCTGTCGTCGCACATGAGAGTGGATATATTAATTTTAAGGCAAACTTTACCTTAATTGGTAAGGCAATAATTGCTGATATTTTAAAAAATGATTATAACTTTCTTGATATAGGTAAACATAAAAAAGTGATTATTGAGCACACCAGTGTTAATCCCAATAAGGCACTGCACGTGGGCCACCTCAGAAACGTGGCAATAGGCGATACCTTGTATAGAATACTAAAGAATACAAATCATGATGTCACGGTATTAAACTACGTGGATGATTCTGGACTTCAAGTCGCTGATATTCTGGTTGGATTTTTATACCTAAAATTTCCAATGAAGCCAGCTAACAGTAATATCAAGTTTGATACATACTGTGGTAACGCGATTTATGTAAAGGTAAATGAGTTGTATGAAAAGGATACTTCGTTGATTGAAAAAAGAAAATCATTATTAAAGAAGTTAGAAGAAGGGGACTCCGAAATAACCTCATTTGCATCTGAAATTACAACTAAAGTGCTCAAAGACCAGCTCAAAACATGCTGGAGGATGAAGGCTCGATACGATTTACTGAATTTTGAATCGCATATAATAAGTACAAAATTATGGGAAAAAACATTTGAAAAAATGAGAGATGAAAATATTGTAATCAAGGAAACTGAAGGTGAAAATATTGGATGTTGGGTTTTTGATTCTGATGATGAGGGAAGCAAAATTATCGTGAGGAATGATGGTACTGCAACTTATATCGCAAAAGATATCCCTTATGCATTACTAAAGGTTGGAACAATTGAGGATCCATTCATATATCAAGTTTTCATAAAACAATGGGATGATACAACTCTATGGATTAGTACGACTGACGATTTGAAGGATACGACTCAACCATTTTTCTTTCCCGCAGAAGATTCGATAACTGTGATTGATAACCGGCAAACAAGATTACAAAAAATAATTAAGGAAATCTTGAATAAATTTGAATCAAAATCAAATAGGTATATGCATTTGGCTTACGGTCCAGTTTTACTTTCAAGTAGAACTGCAAAGACTCTGGGCATAAATCCCGATAATGTAAAGTCGGTACAAATGTCTGGACGAAAGGGCATATATGTGGACGCGGACTTTGTGCTTGATACTCTGTATGGGAAAGCTAAGGAAGAAACAATGAAGCGAAATCCAGAGATTACTGGAAAAGATCTTGAAAGAACATCGGAAGAAATAGCAATATCTGCTATGAGGTATAGTCTAATTAAGAATGATTTAGAAAAAGAAATTAAATTTGATATGATTGATTCATTAAGTTTGGA
>JAATVN010000054.1 GCA_014523595.1 Nitrososphaerales archaeon TH5888
GACATGTATCTATTAGGTCAAATAGTATCAAAAGGATTAATGCAAATGGGAAGATTAGTCAAGATATTTATCCAGTTGCCTGACAAGCCAGGTGCACTAAAAAGTGTCGTAGATAAGATCGCGGAGATAAGTGTCAATATAGTTCAGGTCGAGCATGACCGTTTGAGTTCAAACGTTGCGGCAGGCTCTGCAGGGGTATATCTGAGCCTAGAACTTGAAAATGAAAAGCATTCAAGGAAACTTTTAGATTTTCTAAAGAAGGAAAAAATGGTTTTTAAGGTCGTAACTTAGCTACAATAGCAGTATTCTCTGAATCCGGCCTTATCTGCCGTAGAACCACCAATTTTTACGAGGATAAACTCATTCTTGGCTCTCGCATAGGAGTCATTCAAATTTCGTTGATTTTCGCGTAAAATTTGATATTCATCCATGGATAATTTTTTACGCGGTCCAATTTCCTCTTCAAGATTCATATCCCTTACTATTTCTTTGTAACCTGGTTGAATAACTCCGCTGAAAACCAACGCACTGCTACCACTGCCATAGGATCCAAATCCTACCCTGTTACCTTCTATATCATGCTGTTTCTTAAATTCATATTCCAGCAAACTTCTAAATCCCATATACATTGACGCTGTATACAAGTTTCCTATGATGTTTGAGGCTTCAAGAGAGCTTGCCATCTTTTTCTCATACACCTCATTGTAAAATGAGGTTTGCATGAATGCTTTTCTGAACTGTTCATCTGCCTTCATAAATTCTGTATCTGCTAAAATAGATTCTATTGTACCTCTGCTATCTTTTGGCACAGGTTCTTGGAACCCTATTTCTTTGATAACATGTTGCCATCGCGGAAGCGTTCTCCACTCATGTCTTAGCAAATATGCAAGTGCCTTTTCTCCCATTCTTCTATATGGTAAATGCACCGTAAACAAATCAATGTAATCTGTTATGGATTCCCCATCCTTAAGATGAATCAATCCAGTTCTCATTGCCTTCTCCTTGTAGCTATCAAATGCCTTCCTAACTTGTATTAAATATAATAAATTGGAATAGAGTCCATTTACAAGGGGTGTTTCCTTTCCAAATGGCCTGTAGAAATCATATTCATTTTTGATTATTGTTGAAGTGACTTTTGGATCCAGTGCTAGCAATCTGGGATCTTCCTTTATCAATAACGCGACTGCCCCTGCTCCCTGTGTATACTCCCCTGCAGATCCAACATCGTATTTTGCAATGTCGCTTACGACTACAATAGCAGCCTTATCATTATTCTCTTCTGCCCTTATCCAATTGGTGTTGTCATAAATTGCATAAGATCCACTGACGCAAGCAAACTTACATTCAATTCCACCTGCATGCTCAAAAGAACTATCGCCATAAACCTGTTCCAGCATACCGACAACGAATGAGTTTAATGCCTTTGATTCATCAAGACTTGATTCCGTTGCTACATATAGTCTACCGATATCGTCGGGATGCAAATTGTTTTTCTTCATCAGCTCTAGGCATGCATTTGATGCCATACAAGCCGCATCCTGATTTGTGTCCACCAAGGCCATCTTTTTTATTCCAATACCGCGTTCTAGCTTTTGGGGATCAATACCTCTTGCTTGAGCAAAATCTTTGTAGTCAATGTACAATTTTGGAACGTATATAGCAAGGTCGTCAATGCCAGCTGGCATGTTAATAATTTTTCTCATAATAGACATTTAAAGGTACTTGTTGATATTCGACTGCAATTGAAGGAAATTCGATAAAAAATTGGCATATTTTTAAGAAATTTGTATTATTTATCTTTTATTATTAAGATGATTGTCAAAGTAATCATGGCCTTTTTTGGCCGGTTTGAAATAGAAATTCAAACCTAATAGTTATGAATTATCCCAGATTTAGTATTGTGCAGTATTATGTATCCCTCGACTTAATGAACACGGATAGTTTCATAGAAATTATTACGTTCATGCGCCATGAAACCAATTTGCTTAATCGCTGCAATAATTTTATCTGCAGTTAATTCTGTTGATCTAGCTCCGGTCGCGCTAACTACTTCTTCACCAATCAAAGTGCCTCCAAAATCATCTGCACCATAAGTTAATGCAAGTTGTGCCATTCCTATGCCATTCGTAAGCCATGATGATTGGAGATGATCTATGAGTCCTGAAAAAACAATCCTAGAAATAGCAATCATTTTTAATAATTCCAAACCGCCAGATGGATATTTTATCATACCGTCTTCCTGCATTTTAGTATTATTTGGTTCAAAGCTCCAGGGAATAAATGACATGAATCCACGAGTCTTTTCTTGCAATTCTGCAATTTTCATCAAATGTCTTGCGCGTTGTTCATAAGTTTCTCCCGTACCATACATCATTGTAGCAGAAGATTTTATACCCATCTCGTGGGCCTGTTTCATGATATTTAACCACTCGTCACTTTTTATTTTCAGGGGACTAATTCTAGACTTTACATCATCATCGAGAATTTCAGCCCCAGCGCCTGGTAATGAGTCCAATCCTGATTCTTTTAACCTAGACAGTACCTCTCTAGTACTGCTTCTTTCTACCTTGGAAATAGTATCAATTTCAGAAGCTGAAAGTCCATGAATGGCAACATCAGGACACTTTTCCTTAATTTTCCTGAATGCTTGCTCATAATATTCTATCTTGAGTTCTGGATTGTGACCTCCTTGCATCAAGACCTGACTTATTCCAAACTGATCCCTTGCTGTCACGACTCTCTTTACTACGTCATCAACAGATAATGTGTACCCCTCAGAATCTCCCGGTGCTCTGTAAAAAGCACAGAACTTGCAGTAGGTTATGCATACGTTAGTATAATTTAGAATAATGTTGTTAACAAATGTAGCAACTTTACCAAACAGCTTTTCTCTCATAATATTTCCGATGATACCCAACGCATAGGTATTATCAGATCTCAATAAACGGACACAGTCGTTTAACGCAAGTCTTTTTCCTTGCAAAACTTGATCTAGAATATCACTTACATCAGATTTCTGGATCAACTCTTGTGCAAAGAAGTTCATGAACTATATCTTTCATGACGATTGTCAACGATATTTATTCTTTACAAACATTGTCAAAAAGTGAAGATTTTATAGCCGATACGGACATCATCTAAACAATTTGTTACAAAGTATTGCAGGTAGTTCAAATGCATTAGAGAAAGTAATCCATGGCGAAGAATTATCATTTAATGATGGTATGGAATTAATGAAAAATGAAAATGTCTTTGTTTTGGGCGCTGCTGCAAATTTAATAAAAAAAAACCTAACTGGTAACACTATAACTTTTGTTGCTTCATACTACCTGAATTATACCAATGTTTGTGCCGCAAGTTGTCCACTTTGTGCCTTTTATAGAAAAGGAACTGAATCTGATTCGTACACGCTAACAATCGAACAGATCCTGACAAGAGCAAGAATTGCGATTAACGAGATGAAAGCAACAGAGCTTCACATAGTTGGAGGATTCCATCCAAAATTAGAACTAGACTATTACGAAAAAATGATAAGTGAAATTAAGAAGGAATTTCCATCAATAACAGTTAAAGCACTCACTCCGGCCGAAATTCATTTTATTTCTCGTATTACCAAGAATTCAGTGAAAGAAGTACTTGCAAGACTAAAAGGTGCAGGACTCGATGCTCTACCCGGAGGAGGTGCAGAGATATTCAGCAAAGACGTAAGGGATATTATTGTGAGAGGCAAATGCTCCGGAGATGAATGGCTAAACACAGCACAAATCGCCCATGAGATGGGAATACGTACAAATTGCACGATGCTCTTCGGTCATATAGAAGAACCTCAACATATTATTGATCATTTAATTAAAGTTCGAGAATTACAAAAGAAAACTGGAGGTCTTATTACTTTTATACCATTGAAATTTAGCCTGGACAATACAGAACTTGAACAAAAGGGATTGATTGAAAAAGAAAGTTCTTCGATATATGACCTGAAAGTAATTGCACTATCAAGGCTTATGCTCGCTAATACCATGAAGAATATTTCTGTATATTGGGTTGCACTAGGGAAGAAATTAGCTCAGGTTGCGTTATCATATGGTGGAAACGATCTAGTTGGAACCGCCTTCTCAGAAGAGATTTTTAAAGCTGCGGGAAAAACTACAGGGACCTCTATTCAGGAATTAGCATCGTTGATTAAAGATGCAAATTATAATCCCCTGCAGAGAGATACATTTTTCAATATTTTGAAACCTGCTATATGACTGTCGTTCATTAGCGGTATCTTTGAATTTTTTGACCGTTACTATCCACGAATAATAATTCATCATACGAGAGTATATTGCTACCCTTAGCCTTTTGCAGCAGCGTTATTATGGAATTCTTTCCCTCTTGACCCATGTCAATAGTAAGATCATTTACGTACATCTTGACAAATTTTTCGATTAACGACTTAGAATTACCTCTGCCAAATTGCATTGAATATTCTAAAGCATCATCCATATGTTCAAGTCCATATTTTATCGAATTCCTAAAAAGTTCATCAAACTCGATAATTTCTTCTATTGTCAGGGAACGTTTACTTATAACGTTGATTCCTAATGGAACAGGCATTCCATTAGTAAGATCGTGCCACCATCGTCCAAGGTCCAATATTTTCTGGAATTCACCTCCAAATGAAATTTGTGCTTCATGTATAATTAGACCAGCATCAACCAACCCAGATAAAATATGCTTTGGTATTTCACTAAAAATGAATTCAATCCCATTAAATTTTCCTATGGCCAGATTTAATAGTAGATTTGCCGATGTCATTTTGCCCGGAATTCCGATCCTGTGCTTGTTCAGTTGTGATATTCCGATATTCTTTTTCGAAATTACAATGGGACCATAATTGATTCCAAAGCTTCCCCCGCTATTCAGAATGACGTAATCCTTAATGAACGCATAAGCGTGAGCTGAAATTGCCGTGATGTCTAGGTCATGGTTGATTGCACGCTTGTTCAGCTTCTCTATATCTTCAACGACATGTTTTATTTCGAAAAAGGGCGAACTAATCTTACCTGAGGCAATCCCATAAAACATAAAAGCATCATCCGCGTCAGGGGTATGTCCCAGCGTTACTTGTTTCATAAAAAAGTAAATATTCTGACGATATTTTTATTTTACAGTATTAGAGTCCTGGCAAATTAAGAAAATGTCGAAATACAGGGTGTAGCATGATGGCTCATAGCGAGTTTCTGTGTATGTTATTATCAATGCTTTCCAATACACATCAATTTGATCCAGTTTCTTGGTAAATTAAGGAAGATTTAATAATCCTGGATAGATTTTTTGTGGTTTGTAAGATGCCAAAATTCAAGTCTACGCAAGATATCTTGAGAATTATAGGAAATAAGGATCAAATCCGTAATTTCGGTGTGATTGCTCACGTAGATCACGGAAAGACTACTATGAGTGATAGTTTATTGGCTGCGTCAGGAATCATTTCTCCTTCAGTTGCTGGTCAGGCCTTAGCACTTGATTCAATGAAACTAGAACAAAATAGACAAATGACAATTAGAGGGGCTAATGTAACCCTATACTATGAACTAGCAGGTAAAGAATATGTGATTAATATGATTGATACTCCCGGACATATCGATTTTACAGGAAGAGTTACCAGAGCACTAAGGGCGATTGATGGCGTCGTTGTAGTCTCAGATTCTGTTGAAGGAATAATGACTCAAACAGAAACTGTGACGAGACAAGCTCTTGAAGAGCGAGTTAGACCAGTTCTTTATATCAATAAAATAGATCGACTCGTCAAAGAGTTAAGATTAGATGCCCCAGCGATGCAGAAATGGCTTTCAAACATTATTGCAGAATTTAACAAGTTAGTCGATATCTACGCTGAGCCTGAACTGAAAGAGAAATGGAAGGTAAGTATTCAGGGAAATAGCGTAGCATTTGGTTCGGCAAAGGATAGGTGGGGATTTAATTATAATATTGCTCAGAGAAATGGGGTTGGTTTCAAGGACGTTTATGACGCGTACAATTCTGATGACCAATCCTTGATAAAGGCACTTTCGGAAAAAGCACCGCTACATGAAGCTGTGCTCGGAATGGTCGTACAGCATCATCCACCTCCTCATGTAGCACAGAGATATAGAATACCGAAAATCTGGCCGGGTGATCTTGATTCTGACATTGGAAAGTCTCTTGTATCATGTGATGATAAAGGACCAATTCTAATGATGGTTACTACAATTAATGTAGATCCACAAGCTGGCAGGATAGCTACAGGCAGGTTGTTTTCAGGAACAATAAAGGATGGAGATGAAGTTTATCTAATTGACGGGAAAAGGATGGGTAAAGTTCAATCAGTAAACATCTACATGGGTAACACTCGTGAGTTGGTGAACATGCTTCCAGCAGGTAATATCCCGGCTATACTCGGAATAGATCATGCAATTGCAGGGGAAACATTTTCGTCGGTTAAGGATGTTCCTGCATTTGAATCAATCAAGTATGTTTCAGAACCTGTTGTTACTATTGCAATTGAACCAAAACATCC
>JAATVN010000055.1 GCA_014523595.1 Nitrososphaerales archaeon TH5888
CAATACCCCTTATCGACCAGAGATTATAAAAAAAGTGTACGTTAACGTACTTTCAAACAAGTTCCAGCCACAGGGAAGGTATCCTGCAGCAGGAGAAATGGTAAGTGCAGAATCACGTAATACTGGCTTGGGAATAGCTAGAATAGCAAGAGCTAGAGGAGAAGGATTTCAACGTGCTGGTCAGGCAGCGGGTGTTGCAAGCGTCAGAGCTGGAAGGTTAGCTCATCCCCCAGTTTCATGGAAGAAAAATCACAAAAAAATAAACAAGAAGGAAAAGCAGCTAGGTTTCTGTTCTGCAGTTGCAGCAACGTCTAATAAAGATATAATTGAAAAGCGCGGTCATAATGTTGGAAAAATCTCTGAATTTCCAGTTGTGGTTTCAAATGACTTAGAGAAAATGACAAAGACTACAGAATTAAGAAAAACATTACTCTCATTAGGGCTAGAAGAAGATCTTAAAAGATCTACAAATATAGTTAGGATACCATCGGGAAAATCCCGGCGACGTGGAAGAAAGAAACACTCGGCGTTGAGCTGTCTAATAGTTGTATCAAAAGGCGCTCCAATAACTAAATTAAAAAAATCGTTGCCTGGTGTTAATGTTGTCTCAATAGAAAACCTCAGCATCATGGACTTAGTGCCGGGGACAAAACCTGTTAGGTTAACTATCTATACAAAAAATGCAATTGATTCTATGAATAAAATAAATACAGTTTGGTCAAAAGTACAGAGTATGGTGACAGAATAGTGAGCAAAGAAACAGAAGATAATATTCATTCAATCATCCTACGGCCTTATATTACGGAGAAGACTTTCAATTTGATAGAAAAGGAAAATAAGTTAACTTTTATTGTCGCAGATAGTGCAAGTAAAAAAGATGTAAACGAAGCAATTAAGACAATGTATGAAGGTAACGTCAAAGAAGTTAATATCTTCAGGACAATTCAAGGAAAAAAAGCAATTGTTAAATTTACCAAAGATGACGAAGCGCGTCAACTAGCTACAAAATTAGGTTTGGTCTAAGTTGATTTATCTAGTTAAATTTAAAAGGAGTATTTTGGAGTTGATTATGTTAGTTGGTTCGTGAGTTTAGATTTAGAGGTTATAATGTAGAACAATTAAAGAATTTATCAATAGAAGCCCTTCTTCCTTTGTTAAATGCTAGACAAAGGCGATCATTGGATAAAAGAGTTGGAAAATATATGGATGACCAAAAGAGAAAATTACGTGAGCGTATTAAAAGCGTCAGGGAAGGTACTTCCAAAGAAGCTATACGAACTCATGTTAGAGATATGATAATTCTTCCAGACATGGTGGACATTACTATCAACATTCATAACGGCAAGGAGTTTACCCCAATTATTATAAAACCGGAGATGATTGGACATTATTTGGGCGAGTATGCTATTACAAACAAAAGAGTACAGCACGGTGCGCCTGGAGTGGGAGCTTCCAGATCAAGTCTATATGTGCCATTGAAGTGATTTAGATGCCAACATATTCTTACTCTTTTTCACAATTTGATAAGAACAAACATGTCAGAGCCTCCTTGAGAGAAACCGACATTTCACACAAACATGCCAGAGAAATTGCTCTAGCAATAAAGGGGCTCTCGATTGAAAGAGCAAGAAACGTTTTAGATCAAGCCATCGAAAAAAAAGTTGCGGTTCCTTATAGAAGATACCATAATGAAGTGGCTCACAGATCAAATATCAGGGATGGTTTTTTTTCTGGAAGGTTTCCAAAGAAGGCTTCTGAAGAATTTTTACGACTTTTAGATAATTTAGAATCAAATGCAGAATACAAGGGAATGGACCTTGATAGGTTAGAAATAGTGTCTTGCGTTATCCATAAGGGGACTAAACTTAAGCGATTTATTCCCAGAGCTATGGGAAGGTCAAGTCCTAAAGTTGACACATTGACACACGTAGAGATTGTAGCTAGAGAGGGTAAAGTATATTGAGTGCAATAAAAAACGTAATGAAGAATAATTTCAGAAACATGGAACTCAATGAATACTTGAGTTCTTCTTTAACTGAAGCTGGATATGGAGGAGCGGAAGTTCAAAAAACTCCTATAGGGACTAAAATAACACTTTTTGTTATTAGGCCCGGTCTTGTTATTGGAAGGAAAGGGAGTGGAATTAGAGATTTGACAGCTAGATTAGAACAGAATTTCAACTTGGAAAATGCACAGGTTTCTGTCACTGAGGTTACAAAACCTGAATTAAATCCACACATCATGGCAAATAGAATTGCACAACTTATTGAAAGGGGAACAGCATTTAGAAGGGCTTCTTTATGGACAATAAATACAATTATGGGTGCTGGGGCCATGGGTGTAGAGATTACAATTTCTGGTAAACTTAGAGGTGAACGGGCCCATTTCGAAAAACATACAGCAGGAATCATCCCTAAGAGCGGAAAGGTTGCCGAAGAAGTGGTAAGAAGTAGCACAAATAGCTTGTTAACAAAAATGGGTCTAGTAGGAATAAAACTGAAGATTTCATTAAAAGAAGAAATACCTCGTGATTTTGATTTAGTCACTGAATCTCAACCAAAGGGTGAAACTGAAATTCCAGGCGTGAGTGAAGGTGAGAGTCAAAAGGAGAGCCAAAGTGAAAATAAGACTCAAACAAATGAGGAGATAGTCCCAACTGATTCAGAGATAAAGACAGAGAGTAAAAATGTTATTAATAGTGAAGTTAAGGAAATAGCCGTGAATAAAAGTGAACCGTAATGACTAGACTTAAATTAAAAACGTTAAGAGAATTTAATGAAGTTGATTTGGAATCAAAATTGTCTGAAATAAGAGCGGATCTGTTGAAATTGAGAATTGAGAACTCAAAGGGAACTCTTAAGAAGGAAACTGGAAATATGAAATGGAAGAGAAGAGATATTGCTCGGATACTCTCAATTTTAAAGGAACGGGAGGTAGCAAAATGACCTTTAAGGATTACATGCTGAAATATGAATTCATAGGACGTAATGCACAGATAGAGTACGGACCGGTTAGCAGTAAAAGAAAGATTAATGGTAAAATCGTTTTTGAAACTAAAAATACAATTTCACTTGCCAATGACTTGAAAACGTATGTTATTCCTAAAAAATCTATTAACAGATTAGGACTGATTTTTAAGGATGAGATTTGTTTAATGAATGGTTCTATGATAATAGGTAGGCCCGAAGATCGTTTACTGAAGTGATGGTTGATAGAGAATGACTAGAAATATTGGAGTAACAGTTTCACAACCAAAAAGAACTTGCGATGATGAACTATGTCCTTTTCACGGTAAACTTTCAATAAGAGGAAGAATATTGACAGGGATCACCGTAAGCTCAAAGGCACACAAAATGATAGTAGTATCTCGTGAGTACCCTAGATTGGTGAGAAAATACAAAAGATACGAGAGAAGTAGTTCAAAGGTCCACGCATTTCTCCCTTCATGTATGGATGTAAAAGAAGGTGACGAAGTAAAGATTGCAGAATGTAAACCGATTTCAAAAACAGTATCATTTGTAACTGTGGAGGTAATAAAGAGTGGCATCTAAAAGTCGAGCAGTCTCTGCAAAAGGAGTAGAGGAATTTAAACCATATATCACAAGGGCATTACCTATAGCTGCAAATCTGGTTTGTGCTGACAACACGGGTGCGAAAATATTAAGAATTGCCCAAGTAACACGTATCAAAGGTAGACATTCAAGGATGCCAGCTGCCGCAGTAGGGGATTTTGTAAATGTAACTGTAAAGAAAGGAAATGCAGAGCTGCGAAAACAAATGTTTGGAGCTGTAATTATCAGACAAAAATATCCCATCAGGAGATTAAGTGGTGTCCGATTATCATTTGAAGACAACGCAGCGGTGTTGGTTACACCTGAAGGGGAAATAAAAGGAACTGATATAAAAGGACCGGTAGCTGCCGAAGCAGCAGAAAAGTGGCCGAGAATAGCAAATTTGGCATCATTGATAATATGAGGGAATGATAATGTTCTATAAACTGATATCAAAACATAAAAGGGATAAATTTTTGGGGGCCCACCTGTCTGAAAACTTAAGGGAACAATACAGTAAGCGAAGCATGAGAGTCATTAAGGGTGACACTGTTAGAATATTAAGAGGAGAATATGTTGGGATAGAAGGGAAGGTGGAGAAAGTGAATACTGAAAAATCGACACTCTCTATCGAAGGTGTTCAGAGAGAAAAAATACGTGGAGGTAATGTCAAAGTACAGGTTCATGCTTCAAATGTTCAGATCATTTCTCTCAATACGGATGACGATTATCGAATTAAGGGTATCCCGAAATCAAAAGATAAGAACACAAACGTAAAAAAAGGGAAGGATACGAAAAAATCAGCTGTTAAGAAGGAATCGGTTGGAGAAGAATCATAATCATGGCTAAAAAAGGAGGAGATAAGAGACTAAAAAGACAACTTGCCCCGCGTTTCTGGCAAGTCAATAGAAAAGCTGCAAGGTTTATTCTCAAC
>JAATVN010000056.1 GCA_014523595.1 Nitrososphaerales archaeon TH5888
TAATGATTAAAGCGTATTTTAAGATAACATTGGTACTAAGTTAAGTATCATCTGATAGCTAAAATTATTCCAAGAGTGCAAAAATCTTTACGCTGTCTATTCCCTCTATCTTAAATAGTGTTTCACACATTCCACACTCAGCATTGCCATTGGCGATATCTACAGAAGAGATATCTTCATTTTTGTAATCGCACTTTGGACAGGTGAATGTGAATTTCATGTTAAACTCGTATACTTCGATAGTTTCAGTCATTTATAGTTAGAAAAAAATTTGACCTATATAAAAGTCACGTAGTTAGAGAAATGACAAAAATATAAATCAGCAAGGGACATGGATTTTAATTATTGAAGTCGAAAACAAAATGCATATTCTGCTCCATAATTAACAATGAATTGAGAGCAGTTAAAATATTCGAAGATTCCATGTTTCTGGCTTTTATGGACAGGTATCCAATTAATACTGGACATACGCTAGTGCTCCCAAAGAAACACCACAAGGATATTTTTACGATGGAAGATGATGAAATAGGCAAGCTATTCTCAACGGTTTCTTTCTTGGCAAAAGGAATTGTAAAGGCGCTTGACGCAAAGGGGCTAAATATTGGGCAAAATAACGGGAGAGCAGCCAGCCAAATAGTACCTCATGTCCATGTTCACATAATCCCGAGATACAATTATGATTCTCCAAATGGAAGATGGCCTTCAAGATATCTCATCTCAGATGAAGAACTTGACAAGATCGCCCAAAAAATAAAAGCATCTCTGACAGTATATGGAATCAAGGCAAATTAGACTACAAGTAGTGGTCTATTAATGCGATGGTTTGAAACGTAAAAGCGCGCCAATATTTCCCAGGCTTCCTAACTGTGCCCCTTCCTCTGTTTTTGATGAGATAACTTCCATCTTGCTTCCAATATTAACCGATAATTCTTCGAGGAAGTCCACGATATCTTTTTCTGTGGTTTCCCTATCCTGACTTCCACATTTGGGGCACGATTTTGATACTTCCTCCTGCTTTACATTGATCAAATTCATTCTATCAACATATTTTACGTCAATATCTCCACATTTATTGCACTTTATCTCTAAATGCGTGTATGGAATCTCATCTGTAATTATCAATGTATCTACAATACCGCTTTTTAGCATATTCAGAACATCATGAATACCATACACAGATAATCCCTCATCGGAATATACCTGACTCATGAATTTCTTTACTAGTTTCTTCTCCTCTAGCAATCTATATTCGGAGATTATTCCTTGTTCGTTTACTTTTTCCAATAATTCCCTAATTCCTTCGCTTCCAGAGTAGGAGATGTCTATTGTAGCAAGTACGTTGTTTTGAAGTCGATATTCAAGATATTCTTCCTTCAAAAAGTTTTCTTTAGTTGGACCCGGTCCTCCTACAATCAAACCGCTAATTTTATGTCCGTCTATAAAGATTTTTTGTGCATGCTCTGCAATTCTATGAAAATACTCGTTAAGCTCATTTTCCCTGAGTCTTTCAAATCTCCTTGCAGACTGTCCTCCCTGTCGATGTTTTCCAGCGACGCCAGAAGTTAATGTATCTATAACCTCCCATCTGTCACCAGTAAGTATGCCTAATCCTGCTTCCTGACTATCTATGGCAAGTAATCCTATTACCTTTTCATCTCTAAGCATATCCCTGATATGATCTGTCCAAAAATGATCATCACACCTGTATAGGTTAATCTGGATTGGTTTTGGCGGTAGAACCGAATAGAGCTCTATTTTTTCATTACCTATTCCTTTATTGTTCGGAATGGCTCCACAAAAAATTGCAAGTCCATTTTCAGGTGTTTCCTTGAATAATTTAAGATGCTCAACTGTTTTGCTCAGTGCATCTTGTACATGAGTCCTCGTTAAATCTGATTTGATATTAGACGCAGTGCCTGACTCATTTCTGAGTTGGCCAATTACCTCAAAAATTGGTCTTCTTGGAGGTACATAGACCGTAACTAATTCTGTCCCATGGCCTGTAATATTTGACAGCTGATTTAACATCTTGGTTAGTTTGTATCTCTTCACAGAGTCCCACTTTTTCTTGTGGGTGTCTTGACTCATTTCTAATAGTATCACATCTCTAAGTCTATATAATATAAGGTTAAGGCCATCATTTTATCCATTTATTGGGTTTATTATGGCCGTACTATTACTATAAAAATATGAAATCAGAATAAATAATCTGTAAATGCTTCCTAGGATCGATTACATTAAGCAGGGAAGGATAAGGCTGGGAATGACTCAACGGGAATTGGCATCGCTTTCTGGAATTAGCACATCCATGATAAATCAAATTGAGTCAGGACGATGCAAACCAAGTTATGATACTGCTAAAAAAATATTTGAAGTTCTTAGTTCTCAAGAAGGAAAAACCTCATTGAAGGCTGGAGACATTTGTAGCAAGGAGGTGATATCAGTCCAGAAAGATGAAAAATTAGAGGTTGCGATCGAAAAGATGATGAAGAACTCTATTAGCCAAATACCTGTTTTCGACGTATCTAAAATTGTGGGGCTTGTAAGTGAAGATATCCTTGCTAGAAAGGTACTTGAGAGCGATGACAAGAAAAATATCCATCAAGTACCCATACTGCAGATAATGGAACCACCGCCCCCAATAGTAGACATAGCGACACCTGCTAAAGCTCTTATTCCGCTTGTAAGATTTGCAAAATGCGTGCTTGTAAGTCGGAAGGGCGAAATTACAGGTATTATAACGATAACCGATACGCTAAAAATGGCTGAATAGAATCAGATCTATTCTCTCAGGTTTTCCAGCCCGACACAACAATCTGCACTTTTTAAACAACTTTCACAGATATTTATTGCGTTCCCACTTGGCAGAGACTCTTCACACAAGGCGCATTTTCTCTCAGGTCCATTGAACATATACGTATAATATTCTACTATGTGATATATATTTTCAGGCATTCCCAGAATAGGATTCTTTAATATTTCCTGGTAAATATAAGCTAATTTAGTTCAATTTATATTTTTAAAGTCAGTCTTCGCTTCTTCCTAACATCGTCTACTATCCACTTTGTAACCAATATCAGTCCAAATATTGGAAAGCTAGCGATAAACAAATATGGAAAAATGGCAAGGAAGATCGACGGGTGAAATATTTCCATATGTAATTCAATTTGCGCCGGTATAATATAACTCTGTATCCTTAAGGTTCTTTAGGGGATACTTGACTCGCATAACTTCAATTGACGTGATGAATTAAATGTTATATCAAGTCCCCCTCGTTATTCTGAAAGTTTAGAATAGAAAATCACTAGTCATTTAGATGCATATTGATCTGAGTCAACTGTCAAAGAATAGTTTTTGATTTTTGGTGATTGTAGTTTATCATCCATAACAACAGTAAAACTTGCCGTAGAATGCGAAGTCATATTACTCGGTTCGGTAATTGCGCTTGATAGACCAATAATCTTTCCATTGGTGTCAAAGAAAGACGCAATCGCAAGAACATTTGTGGCGGTATCATTACCCATATTGGAAATTCTTCCACTAACATAGTAATATCCAAATATGTCTGGCCTAGATTTTAAAGACGTTATGACAATGCTATCTGGCTTCTGCTGTCCAATTTCACTCGTAAAATTGAGGGTATAATTAAAAAAGTGTTTGGTTTGGTTCTTATCGAGAAATATTATTTCAAATGGCGATACCTGTCCGGTATTTAATGACCTTAATGAGACAATTCCACTCCCATTGCCTATATTTTGTCCGTTTTTGTCATAAAAATTAGCTTTAGCTGTAATACTCCGCTGAGTTTCATTTGATGTGTTTCTTATTTCACCAAATAAATGAATAAACCCACTCTGATCAATTACTATGTTCCTTTCTAACACACTGAAATTATCTATAGAGTATCCTGTGCCATTTATTATTAGTAGAATTATACCACACAATAGTAACACTGTTATCGGGATTGATTGAAAAGAAAAGGAGCAGAAAGAATTTCTAAAATAATCCTTCACTACAAAACATCCTAAATGTACTGGTATGTTGAGGGAATATATCTGTGTTTCAAAATAACTTTTCTCTATAGTTTAACGATTTTTTAATAGATAAGCAGAATAAACCTGTTCATACTGGAAAGCAAGAGAAAAATCATCATCTGAAAGATCATTCTCCGTTTTATTTCCAGTAATGAGATAATTCTTAAAGTGCTCATAGCTGGCAGCTTCTGAATTGACAGATTTGATAAAAGAATCCTTAATATTTTCCTGTCCGGCTGGAATAACTAGATCTCTTGCTTCATTTTCAAGCTCTTCAAACTGGGACAAATAATTATCAGTTATAGTGATCATTGTCAAGTTGTCATTTTCCTTAGTTGTCCATTTTCCAAGTTCTTGTTGATATTTGCTCGTAAGTTCAGTAGACTTTGATACCAATACCCTGAGTGAATCGGTAAAAACTTGGATGCTACTTTTATTTCCTGACTGTTCTTGTGGTTGCGGTACAAGCACACCGGTTGATTCGCCAAAAACTTGAATATTGTCTTTAATAGGATCAAGATACATGACAATACTTATTGATACAACTATCGAAGCTATTATCATGATTCTGAAAAATGCGTATGTGTTTTTCAATTATGATTACTCGATATCTTGAATAATTAAAAGTTTATCAAGTCTTGGGGTATCCTTTTGTAAGAAATAATAAACAGCGAGTAATGAATCCTTAGAACCTATTGACTTAATTATAATCCTCACATTCGAATTCAATTCTCTCTTTTTTTTTCCATGATGTATACTTTCTGTGATCTGTCAACTCCACATCAAATAATTCAAAGATCTTCTTTCTCAAATTATCGGCCGCTTGAAATTTCTTCTCAGCTCTGAGATTATCTCTCCGATCAATCATCTCTTCAATTTTGAATTTAGTATCATTATCAATCTCCACTATTTTAATACCGATGATATCCATGATGGTCTCTACTATAGGTAGCGCTTTATAAGACATCCTAATAGTTAATTTTTCTGATGAACTTAGGTTGTTAACATACGAAACGAGCTTCATAAATGATGTCAATGCTAATGGTGTATTCAGGTTACTATCTAGTGCGGACAAAAAATTATTTAGGAAACCATTACATTTATCCTCAAATTCGTCCATGTTTTCAGATACATTCTTAGCTGTTCTAAGCTCATAGATGCAGTGTTCAATTTGTCTCCATTTTTGCAATGATTCTTGCAATATTTCATCATTGTAATCCATAGGCTTTGAATATTGAGAAGAAATCAGGTATAATCTAAGGACATTAGAACCCCATTTTTTAAGAGCGCTCTTAAGTACTATCATATTTCTGAGCGACTTTGACATCTTTTCTGAATTAATTGTAATCATTCCTACATGCATCCATAGTTTAGCTAGTTTTTTTTCGTTAAAGGTTTCAGATTGTGCAATTTCATTTTCGTGATGAGGAAATATCAGGTCAGTGCCACCTCCATGAATCTCTATTTCATTACCAAGTAACTTTGATACCATGACCGAACACTCAATATGCCAACCTGGTCTGCCTCTTCCCCAAGGACTTTCCCAATTTGGAACATCAGAGGAGAATTTCCACAGAGCAAAATCTAAGGGATCCTCCTTCAATTTATCAATTTCAATTCTAGTACCTTCTTCAAGCTCATCAATTTGTTTCTTTGATAGTTTACCATAATTTGGAAATGCTCTCACTTTGAAATAAACTCCGTTTAGAGTAGTATATGTATAATTTTTTTCTTTTAATATTTTTATAGCATTTATTATTTCAATTATGTGGTCAGTTGCTTTTGGATAAAAATCGGCCTTGAGAACATTTAGTTTGGAAAAATCTTCAAAGTAACTCTCTATATACTTGAAGGAAATTTCATCAGGAGACTTTCCATCCAATTTAGCTCTATTAATTATTTTGTCATCGACATCGGTAAAGTTTTGCACATATACTAATTCCTTACCTTTGTGAATTAAGTATCGTCTTAAGATATCAAAAACTACTATGGTTCTAGCATGTCCAATATGACAGTCATCATATACGGTAATACCACAAACGTACATCCTAATCTTATTATCTTCTGTAGTACCAATATCTTCAAGAGTATCAGAAAGTTTGTTATATATTTTCAAATTAGAACTATAGCAATTTATGAATATCAGGTAGCAATAATTGATTCAAACGTCTATGTAAATATCCTTACCTTTCAAATCAATTTTATATGTTTTTAATTTTACCCCTTCAAGATAATCTAATAATTCACCAGTGCGTACGTTATAGTGCCATGAGTGTAATGGACATTCCACTACCTCTCCATCGACTCTACCTGGAGCAAGTGAGCCATCCTGGTGTCTACACAATGCTTCGATAGCATAAAATTTACCTTTTGTTCTAAAAATTGCAATCCTACTTCCACCTAAATTTACTTCTTTCCCAGTTTTCTTTTCAAATTCTTCAATGCTTGCAGCACGCATCCAAGTCATAATTAGTTTTTTTAAGTTTCAATCACTTATAAAATATTATGTGTCAATTTTAAGTGAATTCCACAGACTTCATCATGAAGTTTCAAAAAAAATAGACTTTATATGGAAATTGTAGAATAGAGTACCCAGGCGTCAGTAGGATTTCGCATATTTTCTCTGAAGGGGGCTTAACTTATCAATACTTATCCCCAAATATTTTAATGATAACTTTGCGACATTAGAATCAATTTTCTCTGGTACGGCATAAACTTTCTTTTGCATTCTTTCATGATTTTTAAAAATATGCATTATGGAAAGAAGTTGATTTGCAAAAGACATCGCCATTACTTCTGGAGGATTTCCCTCTCCACCCACTAAATTAACAACTCTGCCCTTGGACAGTAGGAAAATTTTTCTGCCATTAATGTGGTAACAATCCAAATATGGTCTAATGGAATAATTCTCTCTTGAATTTGAAATCAGTTTCTCTACTTCAATTTCATTGTCGAAATGTCCTGCATTCGCAAGTATCGCTCCATTTTTCATTCTTTTAAAATGTTTTTCAATAATTACGTTTTTTTGCCCGGTACATGTTATAAAAATATCTGCATTTTCTACTACTTGACTAATTTTTTTTACGTTGTAACCATCCATGTAAGCTTCTAGAGCTTTAAGTGGATCAACCTCAACAACAGTAACAATAGCCCCCAATCCTCTAGCTCTTGCTGCAACTCCTCTACCTACATTACCGTACCCGCAGACAACTATATGTTTACCAGCAATAAGAACATTGGTCAGTCTAATAATTCCTGTTAGTGTACTTTGCCCTGTCCCATATTGATTATCAAATAAGTGCTTTGTGCGAGCTTCGTTTACACCAATCACGGGATATCGCAATTTCCCCTGTACTTCCAGTGCTTTTAGCCTTGTAATTCCTGATGTAGTTTCCTCTGTTCCACCCAATATCCCCTGGTTTTTCTTCTTGTGTGCCATAACGTGAAGGTTTGAGCCATCATCTGTAAGTATCTGGGGGTGATATTCCAAAACTTGTCTTAAATTATCCAAATACTCCTTTTTGGTTTCATCTTTCCAAGCGAATACGTTGACTCCTTCTGATGAAAGAAATGCTGCTATGTCTTCTTGTACTGATAAGGGATTTGCTGAACACAGTACAATCTTAGATCCTAATTTAGTCGCAGCTATTACGAGGACGGATGTTTCTTTTGTAACATGTAATGAAAGTCCGAGTCTTAGACCCTTTAACGGCTTGTTGTTAATGTTTTGATTCACAATTTCGTTAATAATACCCATATGAGAACATGCCCA
>JAATVN010000057.1 GCA_014523595.1 Nitrososphaerales archaeon TH5888
AATTTACTATAGTAAAACTCGCAAACGTAGAATAGAATCAGAGCTGGATATAACTTATGTCCCACTAGAGGAATTGCTACAACGTAGTGATTTTGTTTCTATTCATGTATCGCTAAACAAGGATAGTTTTCATATGATAGATGAATCCAAATTTAGATTAATGAAAAAAACTGCTTTTATAATAAATACTTCGAGAGGTAAAGTCATAAACGAACACCATTTGATTAGCGCCCTAAGAAATAAAGTTATAGCAGGTGCTGCTTTAGATGTCTATGAAATTGAACCTATTTTCAGATCCAATCCATTAACTCAATTGTCACAAACTATATTGTTACCACATATTGGAAGTGCTACGTTTATAACACGATCTAAGATGTCAGAAATTGCAGTGAACAATATTGTAAACTTTTTTAATAGCAAAGGAATTGTACATAAAGTAAATTAAATTTAATACATGGATAATGAAACATATTACAATATTTACAATATTGAAAATTGTTTTGTAGATATAAATCAAGTCGTATGTAAATTAATTTGATTGAACTAAATTCAACTTTACATTGATAGGAACATAAATAATAATTTTGTTACCATATTGTTACACAATGAATATTAAAAGTATTTCTTAATACATTGAAGAGGATGTCTTTATCTGTTAGAATCCTTGTGTTTTCTATAATCTATTTTCTTTTCATGATCTTCTCTAACGTGATGAAGTCTGTCTTTTTCATGAATAAATTCCTTGCCACATTCACGACATTTTAAAATTTGATGATGGTGAATTTGTCTCATATGAAGAATCAATTCCTCATATGTCTTGAATTTCAATTGATCGATTTCGCAAATAAATTTTGTATGATGAATAAATTGCAGATTATTAGTAAAATTTTGGAATAATGTATCACCTTTTACATTGTGTGCATTTTTTATATGTCTCTTTAATTTTTCCTTGTCCTCGAATTTAGTGTTACAATATTTACAGGTCGAAAGTTTAGGCTTATTATCAGTTTCATGGCGTCCGAACCATTTCATAAATAATTTACAAGGTAATCCCTCATTAAAGTTACGCTGACTTTCTTACAAGGACACAGCAGTTTTAAATTATAAATTATAAAAATAATGTGGATTCCTTAATTATAATAATAAGTATACATGAACCACAATAAAACTATTTCATATCTTTTATCCTTTCAAGTTTGAAAAATATTTATGTTTAATTGTACCGCCAGTAATTCGAATATTTAATACAATATTGGAATCTTTTAGGCTCCAAAACTCCATACAATACTTGTAATTTTTTATAGCAGTTCAGCCTTATTTTTCAATTATGACAAAACAAAATTCTATAAAGATGTCAATAATAGCAATTAGTACCACATTCACATTATATTTGTTGATTCACTCATACAATGTCAATGAGCACAATTTGTATGCTCAATCATCTACACCTGATAACATAACATTGTTTGTTACAGGTTCTGCCACAACTGAGACAAAACCTGATAAAGTTACAGTATCACTAGGTGTGGAAACAACCAATAATAAGGCAAAAACAGCATTAGCCGCAAATTCTGAATTGATGAATAAAATCATCAATGCTCTAAAAACAGCAGGTGTTAAAGAGAATGAAACCAGTACATCATCATTCACTATCACTCCAAATCGTAATTATTCTATAGATAAAAACCAAGGCAAATTGATTGGATTTACCGTTAGCAATTCTATACAGATAGACAGCAGCAACGTAAATGACACATCAGAATGGATTGATATTGCAGTTTCATCTGGTGCCAATAATGTAAATAGCATCTATTTTAGTCTGTCAGATAAGAAACTTGATGAAATTAAGAAGGAATTGTTGATAGATGCTATCGAAAATGCAAAAGAAAAGGCAGATATTGCTGCTTCAGCACTGGGACACAAAATAGTAGGAATAAGGACAGCAAGTATTGATCAAGTAACACCATTCTTTCCCGGACCAGTACCATATGCCACCGAATCACTCAAAAATGAAGCGTTTGCACCATCAACTCCAATACTGACGGGAGAGCAACAAATATCTTTGAACGTTAATATTGTTTTTCTCATGGAAAAATGAATTTATCATATTTGCTGGGAGTTAAGTTTGATAAAAACAAGAAAGGAAGATCGGAATTAAGCCTAAACATATATACAATACTTTACAACTTTTAACTTAATCAAGGATGTCATACTATAAAGCACCGCGTTTTCCCTCACGTTTTCCCAGTGGTAATAAAATTAAAATCGCTGCGGCAGTTATTACAGTAATCATAATTATAATAGTACTGGCTGAATCAATAGTGATTGTTGAAGCAGGTCACCGTGGAGTTGTCCTTTATCTTGGAGCGGTTCAAAATAAGGTATTAGGAGAAGGTGTACATTTCATTATTCCTTTTGTAGAACAGGTCGTTCAAATGGAGGTAAGAACTCAAAAATTCCAGGCAGAGGCATCTGCGGCTTCAAACGATTTGCAAGAAGTACAGACTGTTATTGCATTAAACTACAGAATTGATCCACAGGAGGCAAACAAGATCTACCAAGTATTAGGAGTTAACTATGCAGACCGTGTAATATCCCCCACTATACAAGAATCGGTAAAAGCTAGCGTAGCCAAATTTAATGCTGAAGAGTTAATCACAAAGAGAGAAACGGCAAAAAGTGTTATTGCTGATGCCATTAGAAGTACACTTTCTTCAAATGGTATTCAAACACAAAATGTTTTCATCACTGACTTTAAATTTTCAGATGCTTTTGCTACGCAGATAGAACAAAAAGTAGTAGCATTTCAAAAATTCCTTACTGAACAAAATAATCTAAGGGCTATTGAAGTAGTTGCAAACCAAAGCGTCGCTCAGGCTGAGGGACAATCAAGAGCAACTGCTGCCAGGGCAAGTGGTGAATCTGAGGCAATAAAGATTATCACTACACAATTAAGAGAAAGTCCAGAATATCTTCAGTGGCAGGCCATTACAAAATGGAATGGGCAAATGCCATATGCGCTTGGATCCAGTGGTGTTCCCTTCTTTGAACTGCCTTTCCCCGACGCACAAAATCAAACACAAACACAATAATTCAAATTTTTTTTGCAATAATCATATTTTTGAAAGGACTGCTCTAACACAACTTAGGTCAAATTTCTAATATTTTCATGAAAACAAACAAAAAATCAAAATTTATTACAGTTCATTAGTTCCAATCGATTTTGGAATCTGCCGAAAATGACAACTGACCGTACGTTTCGTTTTTTGTTTTGATCTTTTGAGTTTACTTTAATCCTTATGATGAGAACATTTAGCCAACTAAGTCATATTTAATGACTTTAAATTTTCGTATGATTCCCTAAGTTTTAGATATATATCCTTCATTGCTGGTTCCAACAATGCAAAAGAGAGGTAGAAATCTTCAGCCTCACGCAAATATCTTTTAATTTTGTTATTCACTAGATTTCCATCTAACTTTGATATATTACTGATGAATTTCATATTATTTTGCCTATCTACCAATTTTATGATCTTCATATCATAGTCCGCAGAGCTTAATCCTTTGCAGTAATCATGAAATCTTGCCAATTGCTTTTGCTGATCATTGTCTCCAGGGTAGTTTTCAAGAGGTTTTATCTTTAAATCCATACAAATCTCGTAGACTCTAATACCAAATCTATACTTGAGATATGCATCAAAACCATATTCTTTTGTTTTATACAAATCAAGTATCCTGTCATTGTCCTCCATTACATCGTGTAATATCGACGAAACTATTTCTACACCAGTTATATTACGATTAACAGTGAGATAGTGTTGAACTACATCCCTTGTAACAGGCCAGATATGTGTTTCAAGAAATGGTGATTGATTATCCTCCCGTTTTATGCCGTCATGAACCTCGGTCGATACATCCATTGCTGTAATAACATAATCATCAATCCTTATTCCACTTTGAATAAGGAAATTTTCTAGCTCTTCCCTCTTGAGAAAGTCCTGATTCTCCATGTACCTTTATTTAACACCTGCACAACAAAAGGATTTCTTATTCCAGGAAATTATTGATGAGATCCAATCTATATCAATTTATCATACTAAATATCATAATCGTATTTTGTAGCTGATGCATCTTATTTCTTGTTCATAGTATCTATTGCCCTCTTTTTTTCCTCATTCAATTCATCAAGTGAAACACTATTGGCCAAAATAATAGTATCACCACCTTCGTCATTATCGCCTTCAATAAATATCGCTGCATATTCAGTTGATGATAGAACTTTGATGACAGAATCGTCTTCGGGTAGCTTTAATTCTAATTCTCTAAGGGGTATGACAGAACCGTAATTATCAATATCAAGTTCAACAACTTTGATTTTATTTCCTTCTATTATCTTGTCCACCTTTACTAACAAGATGTACCGATATAACATACATCATCCAACTACTTAGGTATTTTCACTAATTATAGTCAAAAATTGAACAAAAGTGTTCACCGGATATCTTTCAGAATACGTTCCAACTACCTTAAAATGGTATTTTGAAATATTTCTAATATTGCAATTTGGTAACTAATATGATGCAGGATTGAAATCAATGTTCCAATTTGATACAAATTTTCTGTTTTTAAGCACATATCAGATAATTTCCCATGGATATTCTTATTAATGATATTTGTTCTATATCTCTAATGATAATTAAGACTCATGAGCAAAATATTGTGCTCCTACTTCCCATAATAGTAACTTTAAATAGTGTATTTGTTTCTGGCCTCATCGATCTTGACTCTAGTGCGATGATTCTGTCAAATTCTATTAATCTGCGCGAAGAAAGGAGGACAAAATCATCAGGATTACCCTCTAGTCACTGGTGTAGAAAATGTTCCTCAGACTCATTTTCTCTGGAAGATACAGTTCAAGTTACACCTAACTCTACTAAACCAACATTATGTGAAATATATGTATGCGATAGCTGTGGCCAGAAAATTGAGTATTGGAAATATTTTGAAGGATCTCAGTCAGTCTGAACTTTTTTCCCTGGTTTCATGACGATAGTACGCGGAATCGATATTTAATTTGAAAAGTTTGATTTTCGATCGTTCCTATCTCTTTTTTAATCGTACCCAATTCTTGTTCCTTTAGAACAGAGCTCGTCAAATGAGAATCGTAAACATATTGTTCACCGGCTCTAATGGACCTAAAATCATCACCATATAGATTTGTCAGTTTCTTGAAAATTGTGATGCAGTTCTAGGAACCAAAAAGGAATCGATCCCCATCTATGATTTCTTGTATTGACTTGTTATTCTCAAATACTCTACCACATAACGCACTAGTAAAGTTGTCATGAAAATTTTTTTATTTTAGGATTTTATTATTATTACTGGCCAACTAGCCAATAATTCTACGAGGTTATTTAAAGATTTAATGAAATATTGATGAAATACTAATATAATTCAATGACTTTCTATAATTTATACAAAAAACATGAGTAATAGTTTCAATAATTATGAAATATTCAACTCTTTCGTGGCGGGCACTTCAATATTTCTTAAGCTTTATCGATAAACTTGAGGTCAACTAATGTTCTAATTTTTTTTACTAGATGATTTCAAAAAACTGACTATTCGTTGTAAGTATATTTCTGTTCTCATAGATGCATGGCATTAGCCTCAATTCAAGAAAACGAAAAGACAACAAGTCAACCAGTAAATCAGGTTCAAGCAAGTGTAAGTAACCAGGGTTTTACTGTGGGACAAAGTTGGGGAGCTTTGAGAAAAGCTTGGAAAGGGTATCGAATTGCAAAGGTACAAAACGACGATACCAAAATGACAGAGTACGCAAATAAGATTAGGAAAATTCAGGGTGAATTAAACATCGCCATATCTTCATTCCCTAATTTGGGAATCTCCTAACTTTTTTTTATTGAATCAAATATTTTTCTATTAATTTTTCTTAACCTTTATATCTAATTCAAAGAAGCGGAAGCCTTTATAGTCCTGGACAGCGCCTAAGCCGAATGTTATTGATACTATGATTAGTAAATTGATATGGAGTTCCAATTAATAATTGAAATGTTTATTTCAATATACCTATTCTGTGCTAAAGCAGAGAAGCAACGATCTTCATGGTTGATTACTTCTTCTCTTCTGGTTTCTCTTCTGGTTTAGTCTTGTCCTCAACTAATTTGTATTTTGATAGAAACTTGTATGCGAGGAATACAAGTAAAACAATAATGGAAAAATCTATAATGTTTGAAATTAGATCACCATACTTGAATTCCGAGGGTGCACCGTGTATACCTATGACAGTTGCAGTCATGTTCTCAAGATTTCCAGGTAAGAACAGACCAATTGTGGGATCAACAACATCTTTAACAAATGCGGTGACCAATTTATTTACTGCTTGACCTATAACAAAACCAATTGCTATTCCAATTACTCCAAAGGCTATAAGGAATGCAACATACTGTTGTTTTAATGATTTTTTCTTTGGAGGAGGTTGTTCTGTCAAGGATACAAACATGCTGCGTTTAAAGCATATTACCGCTAGTGTTGAATAAAGTTGACATAGAAATAACAGCCAATTTTATGGTCTTGAGATAATGAGTAAAGTTTTCACAAATATCAATAAATGAATTAGGATTATGCAACGGCAAGCCGTTGACGTGCGGTTGGCTGTCTTAGTCTAATCCAATATCGGATCAGATTTTTAATGGCAGACGTGAATGATTTTCATTGACCTTCAAGTAAAGAATCAATTTTTTTATTCAAATCCATTATTTTCTCCAGTAGTTTTTCATTATGTTCTTCAAGTTGTTTAATTTTCTCCAGTAGTTTTTCATTATAGTTTTCAATTTGTTCAATACGATTCAGAGTGTAATCCTGCTTATCAGAAGTCTTTTTTTGTCTATTGAAAATCCACCAACTAATTATTGCGCCAATTATTGCTCCGATGATAATTCCCACGTACGTGCTGGATGAATTAGTCATATCCATACAATGTGGAGTTAATTCTGGTATGCAACCCCACGTTAGAGTCAATAAAACCATGATTTTGAGTTATTGCACTCTATATTTTACTATTCTTTTTGTAGGACTACCGGGTAGATTTCATTTCAAGCCATATGAGAGTACTATCTACCACTACCAGGTAAACCAATTCCTTTCAGTGGAGTACGATAATCCGTGGTTACATGAATCCCCTCTTTTGTGGATATATTGATCGTTTCTAATTCCGTTTCTGGTTTAGGATAAAAGAAAAATGATTGACCTGGTGCAAGATTGTCTAAGTATTGAACATCGTTCTTACCTAAGTAAACACTAATACCCGAGAGTGGATACATCCCAACATTATTGACCCTTACTCTGTAAAAAGTGCCAGCGATATCAGTCGTATCCTTTGTGGCGTCGACTTCAAGGGCATATGGTTCTTTAGATTCTTGTTTTACGATTAAAAAAATTAATGCTGCTATAAATATTACTCCAATCAAAGAATAGTAAAGGTAAATTCTTCTCATCGTTAAATGTAGGAATATGTTATTTAATAACTTAAATCCGAATACGAAACACCCTAAAATTCATAAAATTAGCTTCGTTTCTGTATATAGAATAAACATCGATTGACTAATATCTTGCAACAGTTATATCGCTCAGTAATAGTGAATTCATAGAATTAATAATTTGAATATTGCAAAATATAAATTCAATATCGACCTCATTGATCTAATTTGGCTTTTGATATACCGAACTGGGTCGCTGTAATTATTGAATTAGGTATAGGAATAACAATTGCAGTTGTGGTGTACGTACTTCAGGCCAGAACTGCAATATTGACCAAAGAACTACTGTCGAAAATTTCAGCCATGACGCATAGGATGGATTCGCTACTAGAACAAAGAAGATTAGATGAACAATCCAAAAAGAATTTCGAGTGTAAGAGGATCATAGATCATTTGGAATACATACAAAAAAAAGAAGTAGAGTTAAAGGAATATTTAACTGATTATATCTCGGGAGATACTACAAGCGAGCAGTTGCAATATTTTGTAAAGCAAAATTTCATGCCTATCGCCAAATACAGAATTCGTGGGATAGAGGATGCTACGAGGCAACTAGGAGACAAACTTAGCGACAATACCCTGTGATTAGATTTTTTGTCGTACATTGAAGCATTCTTGAATCTTAGTGAAACTGTGGTATTAGATGGTAAACCACAAAACGATAACGATCTTGAAAGTTTTATAATTTCTATAAATCTTCAATTAAAAAGAATTCAAGAATTCCTGACTAGATTTCGCAACGAGATCGAACAAGAGGATGATAATGCAAAATAACTATGTTCATGGATTTCAATCCTCATTTTGTACTAGAACTGTTCATGCTGTAGATTTACTCATAATAGATAACATTCGAGGTTTTGATTTGGATGATTATAGTAAAGATATATTTCTATTCCCGTTCTTATCTTTAAGAATCGAAATTAGTAAATTTTAGATGTAATGACCGAATTAGATTTCATGAATTAGATCCTTGAGATTCCTCTTTGGTTTTGGTACAAGCATCTTTACTGGATATCCCGCACAAAGAATTGATGATGGAGAAAGTTCTGTACTTAGTACTTCCCTTATCTTATTTTCGTCCAACATTCCTATCCATATAGAGCTCAATCCCAAAGCATGTGCAGCCAATTGAGAGTAAGCAGCTGCAAGAGTGGCATCCTGTTGAGAAAATTTTCTAATCGTCTCTGGAGGAAAATTTAATTTTATCCTCTTGGGGTTCATACAAAATACAAGCACTACAGGTGCATTTACATATGGTTGATTATTGGCAGCTTCAACGAGCTTATTCTTAATTTCTTGATTCTTTATGTGATATATCTCAAAA
>JAATVN010000058.1 GCA_014523595.1 Nitrososphaerales archaeon TH5888
ACTAATTATTACAAAATTACATTTTCTTCCTAATTCTGAGGGATGTCCCATTCGAATCGCACCTTTTTTTACCAGTGCATCCGACCTTCCCTTGGTTCTGTTATACAAAAATACTTTGAATCCTCTTTCTATCAATCTATGAGCGATTGCAGATCCCATAAGACCGGTTCCAATTATTCCAACATTCATAAAACAATATCCAAGTAGTGGAAATTTAAAATTTTTGAATATCTTTTGTGTTACAGGCCATTGTAGATATGGGCATTTGATTCTTTTTAAAACGAAATATTGTAGGATCTATTTAGTCTTATATTTAGTAACTAATAATTTATTATCATTATTATAGTAGAATAACACTGAGAATAATGCACGATATTGTAAACCAGTTTTCATGTCATTTTGAATAAATTTGACATTTGCCCTTAGTTTACCAGAGCATATGAATATTAATTGCTCCTTTCAATAATTATCAAGTAGATAATGGATAATAGTATTGTAACTGTCAATCCCGCTAATGAGCAGATAATATATGAGCACAAGAACATGTCAAATGAAGAAGTTACCAAAATTGTTGATAGATCAAGAGACGCATTTAGAGAATGGAAGAGTGATATTCGCAAAAGATCCATGATATTGCTCCGGTTAGCTGAGCAATTACGGAAAGATAAAGAGCACCTAGCTAGAATTGCATCTGAAGAGATGGGAAAACCCATCAAGGAATCTCGCTCAGAGATAGAAAAATGTGCCTGGGCTGTTGAATTTTACTCCTACAATGGTGACTTACTTCTCAATAATGAATCACTAAACAGTGATGCCAACAAGACTATGATAACATTCCAACCTTTGGGGGTAATTGCAAGTATTATGCCTTGGAATTTTCCCTATTGGCAGGCATTGCGATTCGCAGCACCATCGTTGATGGCTGGAAACACAATTGTTTTGAAACCTGCGAGTGCAACAATGCAATGTGGAATTGAAATTGAAAAAACGATTTTAAAAAGCGGGGCCGCGGATGGTGTATTTAACACTACTATTGGTAATTCAAAGATAGCAGAGATGCTCATTGATTCAAAGATAGATGGAGTTACTTTTACTGGGAGCATTGAAATCGGAGCCAAAGTCGCTCAACGTGCCACATCACGACTTAAAAAATGCGTCTTAGAACTTGGAGGAAGCGATCCATTCATTGTTCTTGCCGATGCAGATATTGAAAAAGCCTCTTCAGGTGCTATCAAGGGAAGATTTCTAAATTGTGGTCAAAGTTGCGTTGCTTCAAAAAGATTCATTGTTTCAAAGAAAATTGCAAATGAATTTATAGAATTATTTGTTCAAAAAGCAGAAAAACTGAAAGTCGGAGATCCATTGTCTGACAGTACTGATATAGGACCACTTTCAAGCATGAAGAGTCTGGATAATATCGATTCAATGGTAAAAGATGCAGTAAGTCTTGGTGGAGAGATATTGACAGGAGGCCACAGAATTGGTAGTGTTGGTGCGTTCTACAAACCTACAGTAATAAAAAATGTGAATTCAAAAATGCGAGTGTCAAAGGAAGAAACTTTTGGTCCTGTTGCCCCAATTATGATAGTTGAAGATGAAGTTGAAGCGATTCATGCAGCAAACGATTCTGAATTCGGACTTGGTGGAAGTATCTGGACTCGTGATTTAAATAAGGCACAGAAATTATCAATGGAAATGGAATGTGGGATAGTTACTGTAAACAATATGGTCGCCTCTGATCCTAGGGTTCCTTTTGGTGGTATCAAACATAGTGGATTTGGAAGGGAATTGTCTAGATACGGAATGCTGGAATTTGTAAATGTAAAGTCAGTTAGATTTTACGATAAACTCGTTTACGAGCATCATGGTGATTGATATAACCTAAAATTGCATACAAGAATCTTCACGAAAATTATTTTGAACTAAAATCACGTTAAAGACTTTAAATCTTTTAGAAAAATGGTCTATTCGCTCATATTTTTAACAAACTTTGTAACTTAATTTATTTTAAACTCTCATTTTTTTGACAGAATACTTTAAGGCAATCTACAGATACTTGAAGGTAAATGACAGAATATCCAGAACTTGGTCTTGCAGGAATGTACAGAATCATAAAGAAATCTGGAGGAGAAAGAGTTAGCGAAGAAGCAGCGGATCAACTTAGAAGAATACTCGAAACAATCGCTACTAAAATTTCTGATCAAGCAGTTGATTTATGTATCCACGCTGGAAGAAAGACAATCAAGGGAGAAGATATACAGCTGGCAGCAAAAAATTTGCTAAACTTAATACATTAATTATTGAGAAATACTATAGTCACTTGATCTTGTCATGTCAGAGGATATTCTAATTGTAGCTTTAACTGGAATGCCTGGAGCTGGTAAAACTACAGTTGCCAACTATCTGTCTCAGAAAGGTATTCCACTTTTAATTATGGGTGACGTAGTACGAGAAGCCGCGCAGAATGACGAATTGGAACCCACAAGCGACAATCTTACAAAATTGATGATAAGACTACGGGGGAAAAATGGCCCGGAAGCCATTGCGCATTTGATTGTTAACAAAATCAGAATAATGAAAAAGGAAAACAAAAAGTTTGGTGTAGTGATAGTAGATGGAATTAGAAGTATGGCAGAAATACAAGTTCTAAAACGGGTGGGTAATGTTAAATTGCTAGCTATTCACGGATCAACACTTACAAGATATTCACATGTTAAAGAAAGGGCGCGTTCAGATGTACCATCTAATATAGGTGAATTCGACAAACGCGATCGGGTCGAAATGGAGGTTGGAATAAGCAATGCCATAGCCTTAGCAGATGAAACTATATCAAATAATGATATTTCAATATCAGAACTATGTGAACGAAGTTTCCTTACGGTTCAAAAATGGATTCAAGAAAACGGAATAAGATAGGGTAGTGGTGATGATAATTGTCAGGGAAAATTGATGATCTTCAAGATGAGAATGTTGAATTAAGGGTAGAAACAATACTTAATCCTTCTGAAGATCCGGAAAAAGTAAAAAAATGTCTAGTGAACGTTGTTAATGGATGCCGACCTGTAACAAAAGACGGACATGTGGAAGCTACATGTAGAGGAATTATGTCATTACACCATATTCGAGTTGGGGTAAGATCAAAATCCTCTTTAGGAGTTTTTAGAAAGCTCTTAGAATGGAATAGAAAAGGGAATGTAACGTGGTTCTTATTGAACAAACAGGCAGCTTACAGCGGTGTGATATCATTGGCTGAGCACTATGAAGAGTCACCTCTTGGTCCCATAAGAGTTACAATAACTAGCAAAAGTCTTGACACAATAATAGAGTGGTTATTGTTAAATAGAGGATAGAAGATCTTATTTATATATACTAATTATAGGAACTATACCATTTGAGTGAAACGAAAATGGACGAACTTATGGCAAGACAGTGCATAATCAACCGTTCTTCTCCAATATATAGCGGCCAAAATATTCCAATTCAATTCTCATTATATCTTTTCTATTTTCTGCAGCGGAATAATCTTCTAATGCATCGTGATTTAATTCTAGAAATGTATGACCCCATTTGAATTTGTCAAGTAAACTAGAAGCAATTTTTTTCTCCCCCAGTACATAATAACATGCTGATAGAGATTCAACGCTTGATAGTCTACCAAGCCTTGCATAATTTATGGGATTACCTGCCAACATTGCAGGTATTTTTCTTGGAATTCCTTTCGTCAAATATTTATGATTTGTCAATACACCTTCCGCTTTATTCCATGAACAGTCAATTACACAGATAGAATCCGCCATAGTCTTGTCGGTTTTGCAAACAACTTCACTAGCAAAAGGATTCAATACTAGCATGTTATGCCTTATAGAATGAGTTGGTAAGACCGAGCCAAATCTTATCAATTTCAATGCGCTACATTTTTTTGGATCGTCCTGATTTAGCAAAAGTGCAAATGATTGTATCAACTACGGCTTATTCATGATAGACAACTATCAATAAAATAGTTTCGAGCATTTTGGTCAGTTATTGATTTGGATCAGTTTGGATCAGAATCGTAACATTAAAAATCATGAATTTTGGAATATTACTGTTGCCACAGATAAATAAAATCACAGTTTTGGGCTCCGGAATAATGGGTCATGGTATAGCACAGGTATCTGCAATGAATGGATATAATGTAGTATTACGCGATATAGAGGAAAGATTTTTGGAAAGTGCGATGAATAAGATAAGATGGTCATTAGATAAACTAGTTGAAAAAAACAAGATAAACAAGCAGGAATCAGATAAGATTCATGGTAGAATAAAACCAATTGTCGAGCTGAAAGAGGCTTTGGATGACACTGACTTGCTTATTGAAGCAGTTCCAGAAGATCTCAAACTAAAGAAAAAGGTTTATTCTGAAGTGGACCAGTTTGCTCAAGAAAAGACAATTTATTCGTCCAACACAAGCACTTTACCAATTAGTGAGATATCTCAATTGACCAGTAGACCGGACAGATTTATAGGACTGCACTTCTTTAATCCACCACAATTGATGAAATTGGTCGAGGTTATTCCAGGGGCAAGTACTGCCGAATCAATTGTTGACCTTGGAATCAATTTTGTAAAATCATTGTCAAAGGATCCTATTTTGTGTAACAAGGATGTTCCTGGATTTATTGTAAATAGAATTTTCATTCCTCTAGTGCACGAGGCTGCATACTGCTTAGACAATGACAGTAAAAGTATGACTCAAATTGACTCCGCAGTGAAATTTAAAATGTATCTACCAATGGGTATATTTGAATTGGCTGACTATACTGGACTTGATGTTATCCACAGGGCCACTATCGAAATGTATTCTCGTGACAAAAAAGTAGTAAATCCACATCCTAAAATAGAACAACTATTTTCATCAGGAAAATACGGTAAAAAATCAGGAGACGGGTTCTATTCTTATGGTGACAAGAATTATGAAAGGGTTCCATTATCAGAGGAGGAAGCAAAACAATATGATCCAATCAGGATTTTATCAGTTGCGATAAATAATGCAGCATGGTTGATTTCCAATGGTGTGTGTACAAGAGAGGATGTTGAATTGGCCCTGAAATTGGGAATGGGTCTTAAAAAAGAACTATTTGAGATTGGGAAGGAGTCTGGTTTTGAAAAAATTATAAATACTCTGAATCAATTGGTAGGAACAAATGGATCATTTTACACCCCTGATCCTTATCTAAAGACTATTTCAACATAACTATTCTTATACCCTTTTTTAGTATCTGTCTCTATGGCTCTTGTTGTGATTCAAAATAATCCAATATTATTTTGACTGCGGAATAAGCATCTTGTGATGTTTGTACAAATACCCTTTTTCTATCATCAAGATATCTCCCGCCAAAATTTTCAGCAGTGCCTCCACTACTGGGAATTGTTACCAATATTTTTTTTAACATATATCCAACGCATAGCTCTATCAGGGTTCCTACACCCCCACCTACAGCAATAATTCCATCTGCAGATGTCGCCACGACAAAG
>JAATVN010000059.1 GCA_014523595.1 Nitrososphaerales archaeon TH5888
GTATTTAGAAGTCGAAAGTGAATCTGCTTGTGCTCGTTAAATTCAGTTTTATCTTTAAAGATTTTGTTGCATGATTGACATTGAAAAAGTGATTTCGTATGGGCCAAATCAATATGATGGTCTAATTCTGTTGTGTTAATGAATGCCATTCCACAGATTTTACAATGAGCTGCGGAGCTCTTGGCAGCCATACATCAAATAATCTGCAACAAAGAATATAATCACTACTAAGTTCCATATCGCTAGCGATATTGCTGTAACGGTCAGGTTCATGATCATTGGATATTTGCGTATGTATGTAGAATGCCTTAGCTATATGCTATTGTCATCTGTCTCGAAAATAGGGCAACACTCTTTTTGAAAATAATCTGATAAATTCAACTTCATCTGGGCTCGTACTGTGTACATATATTTGTGTAAATCCTGCGTGAAAATATTTTTCGATTGGGGTTATTAGATCCTCAATAGAAGTAACGATTATTGTTGATTTTTTCTGTTCATCATCAGATACTTCTTGTTGTGCTTTTTGTTCTAGAATCCTTGGATCACTTATATTAGTATTAAATGCATCATCTATCTGTGTAGTACGCCAGAACTCACATGCTTTGAAAGCTTTATCATAATCCTCAGAATAAGAGACCTTTGGTTTTGCTATTTTTTGGAGTGAATCAGGATCCTTGTTTACTTCTTGGGCTGCACTATCAAAAATATCAAAGACTTCGCCGGCTTGATCAGGTTTTGAAGTTGTAATTAGACCATCAGTAAATTTAGCAGCAGCTTTAATTGCTTGAGGACCTGAGGCTGCCATATACAATGGAATATTAGTAGCAGGAGGAGTATACAATTTTGCGTTTTTAATTTTGAAATATTTTCCTTTGAATGTTACAAAACCATCATCGTCGATACTAGCTTCATAAGTGTTATTTTCTTCAGAATCATTATTCGAAGTCCTATTTCTATTCCATAAATTGTTTATGATTTGAATAGCTTCGATTGTTCTCTCAACCCTAATTTCTGCAGACGGCCAGTCAAATCCTAGGGGTACTTCATTCATAGCTTCCCCTGATCCCACACCAAGTCCAATGCGCCCCGGATATAATACGTCCAAAGATGCGAAGGCTTGTGCAATTATTCCAGGATTATATCGATATACACCTGCCGTAACCCCTGTCAAAAACTTCATTTTTCTTGTTCTTTCAGCGACTGCTGAAATCCACACCCATGTAAAGTTTCCACGTCCATTAGTATGGGACCATGGATGAAAATGATCACTTGTAAGTGTTGCTTCAAACCCTCCTTTTTCCGCCTCTTTAACAAAATCGATCAATTGCTGCATTGAATATTGTTCTTGTGACGCCCAATAGCCTATTTCTGTCATATTTTAGTAAGGCATATAATATTTATAAACCAGTAACAAATTTCCAATTTGAAATACATGCCTAAGGAAGATAATTTTGTTAACATTACCATACAGGGTAATTGATTAAATCTAGTAAAAATACTTCATTGAAATAATCTTTTCAAAAGCGTAATCAAAAAATCATTAAAAATACTGGATTGTTTGCAGTATTACTCAGCCAACTCCAGTAGGCTCTTCTTTATTCTGATGCTCTAATTTCATATGCTGTTGCTTCTCTTGTTGAGTTGCAAACACTATACCGCAAATGTGACATTTTAAATTATCACTACCAGCGACTTCCTGTGTCATTCAGTTACCATCTCCAAGATGCTGCAGAACATGTATAATATTCCACTCCATCATTTAAATCTGTTACTTAACTCATTCGATTGTGTTTTTTGTTAATGACTATCATACTATTTAAAAATAGTAATTACTCTTTAGGTATACCTGTAAATCATTTTAAATTTTGTTGTGCACAATTAATCAGGGAAAAACTTTCGGTTTTTGGCTCCGTTCACCGAAAGTACATAGCATCAACAACGATGGAAGGGATGCCAAACACGGGGCTGGCAACTCCCTTTCATAACACAATTAAGGTTTAAGCAGAAAATGGGAATTCACATACTTTCAGTAATTGCAATAATATCTAACGTAGAGTTACCAATAATACTATCAAATTCAGTTTTTGCTTTATCGGTTAGATTTTTTACTTCTGGAAGACTTCCAATTTTTTCTACGCCCTTCTTCACGCCACCAAAAAATGATTCCCAACCCAATCCTACTACTGCCAAAATAACTAGAATAGCTAATATAAGAACAACCCATCCTATCAATTAAAAATACTTCAGATAGAGTATGCTTTAAACTTTGAGTTAATTGAATATTCGGGAAATCATGCGAGTTATTTAATTCTCTAACTAAAAATCAAATTTATTTATCTCGTAGTCATCATAATGAAAATATTCAATTCAATTGTTTACAATGTGATAGGTAAAAATCATTCACTTGGTATCGGAGTTGATTTATTATTGAAGACTGATACTAAATATTGAACAAAAAAGTCGAATATATTCCCACTATATACTATAATGAATTCCATTGCTACAATTGCCAGGTTCAAGCGAATAACAAACGCAACCTTCTTTTAACATTACATTTTGAAAAGATACTGGATAGCCTGTTCCAGAGTTATCATTGTTTGGTATCAATGAATTATGAGGAATAAAGGTAATTGACTCAGGGTCGTCCTTATCTAAAAATCCGAACATGAGTTGAGATACTTCTACTTTATATCTTATTGAGTAAGGAAAACTACCCGTCTTGTTCCACCACTCAATCCCAGTAAACTGATTTGCTCCAATATAATCAAAGTTCATTCCAAGGGGAAAATCAAAGATTTCTGTTTCTGCGGTGAGTTGATCAGTAAGAGTATATCTAATTTGTCTATTTTTTTTGTACATCATAATCATCCGCAAATACGAATGCCCAACCACTGGTAATACTTTCTTAAACCTGTACCTATTAACACCCTGAAAAATTGCTTCAAAATAATCTTGATTGTCAAACTGACAAATCAGATTCAGTTCAACAGGAATATTCCGAATATTAAACAATTCCAGTAGGTACAGCATCCACGATTTGTCTGGAATTTGATTTCCAATATCGGCAACTATCTTGATGATGTCGGATATAGCAGTCACACCTCCAGGAAATAATGGAATACCTTGGTTCTTATCCAATATACGACAAAATGAGCCTACCCAATAATGCAATATGTTTAGAAATAACATGTTATATAATTAAGATTTACTAATACCTTTCTCGATAGAATCCATGCACGCAATATCAAGCACCAATTTGATATATTGCGAAGTGATATCCTGCCAAGTAACTGCAAAATATTAGATTAGTAACTATGGCCAATAATTAATGTTCGATTCATAATCTTATTCATTCGTATTATCAGTTCTGGTCCATGGAAACCTATTTCCTATGACCTTATTCCAATTTATTTTTACTAGCAAGTATAAAGTAATTAAGATTCCAGCACTACTGAGAATAATGGCTATGATAATGTTGGTTGGATTGTCTGTGTTTGTAAATTCTGAAATAATGCTTTGAACAAATGGTCTCCCCAAAAGCACTCCAATCCATACTATAAACTCATTATATAATAGTACTCCA
>JAATVN010000060.1 GCA_014523595.1 Nitrososphaerales archaeon TH5888
CTGAAAGAGGCATTTAAGTATTAAAACAAATGATGAATTATGAAAGGCGTTAATTATAGAGAAACTAAGGGAATGCCGTACGTGAGGAGAGAATATATCTCCGGAAAACCTCAGCTAAAAATTGCAAGGTTTTCGTCAGGCCAATCCAAAGTAGATTATGATTATAAACTTCAACTAATTGTTAGTGAAAAAATGCAGATTAGACACAATGCACTAGAAGCTGCAAGGCTGGCGGCAAACAAGACAATGGCTCAAGCCGGTGACATGAGTTTTTTTTCCCGACTTACAGTTTATCCTCATTTGGTTCTACGTGAAAATAAGATGATTGCAACTGCCGGAGCGGATAGATTGCAAGAAGGAATGAGGAGAGCCTTTGGTAAGGCCACTGGGCTTGCAGCGAGAGTAAAACCAGAGCAATCAATATTTGAAGCATATGTTTTAAAGGAAAATTTAGATCTTGCCAAGCGTGGTTTTAAAGTTGCATCAAGCAAATTAGGCTGTCCAACAAGTGTTAAAGTAACTGAAATAAAGAATAAGCTTACAGAGGACAATCAGTACCGAGTCTAAATCTTGACATTCACTTTGTAGTTTAAGTTCTGTTTTGTTGCAGAGATGTACTGTTAATGTCAATGTCAATGTCAATATAATATTGATTTTGTAACTTGTGTGCATAAAAGTAAAGTTTGTCTGGATTGTAAATTTTGTAACAAGTGAATATCAATAGTTACCATCTTTAGTAAACTTCTCAATGTGAGCTGGTTTCAGGCTATGTAAAAAATAATAGTAAATTTAAGGAACGGAATTAAATGTAAAAAAGTTGTTACCCAAAAAGTGTCTGCTTATGCAATGATGCAATAATGTGTATACAGTTGATAAATTGTGGCATATTCATTTTTTGGCGCTGGGTTGAATTCCGCTCCTATCTTATGACAGTGGGAGATTACCCATAAATCTCAAAGAACAATGTTTTTTTCAGAGTTTTTACATAAGGGAAAGGAAATTATATCCTTTAAGACAAGAAATAATATGGCAAGTATGAAAAAAGACTTTATTGTTGCGCGCATAGAAGCTGCACAGGATGGAAGTCCTTACGTATACGTTGGTTTTAGTGATCCTAATGATTACAAGAATGAAAAACCAATGAATCCATTTGGCTCAAACGTTATGGCATTTTCGTCTCCAGAAGACATGATGAAAAATCTCCCAAAAGCAATGGGAAATATTTCAAGAATGATGACAGGTGGAGGCGCTAGTGATTCCCCAACATTCAAGATTAGTGTAAGGGAGTATGAAGATATTGGAATTAGAGTAGGCGATAAAGTTACAATAGAAATTAGAAAAGCCGATAACAATCTCTACACATAGTTTTATATAGAAAAAGTTTGTTTAACTCATGCAGATTGTGAAAGTGGGAGAAAAGTTTATCCTACTAGCACATAAAATCCTTATTTGTAAAAATAATTGCTCAGATCTGTATCAGACCTTGATGACATTCAATATTATGGAAAGAAAGTTTTAGTCAGGGTAGACTTTAACGTAACTATTAACAATGGAGCAGTAACTGAGGACTATAGAATCAGAAGTGCAATTCCAACTATCGAATATCTCGTAAAAAGAGGAGCTAAAGTGATTTTGGCTTCACATTTGGGCAGACCTAAATTTCGTGATCATAATAATTCACTTGCCCCGGTAGCGACAAGATTGAAGGAAATACTCAATAGAAATGTTGACTTTGTCGAAGATTGCATAGGTACCCAAGTAAGTAGCAAGATAGAGAATCTAAAGTATGGGAATATATTGCTATTAGAGAATTTAAGATACTATTCTGAAGAGCAGAATAATGACCCTGAATTTTCAGAGTCCATATCATCCTTGGCTGATATATATGTAAATGATGCTTTTAGTACATCTCATAGAAAACATGCTTCTACGTATGGGGCTGTAAAAAATTTTGATATCCGCTTAGCGGGATTTAGTTTGAAAAAGGAAATAGAATATCTTTCCATGATAAGATATAATCCAAGAAAGCCATTTACTTTGGTAGTAGGAGGTTCCAAGATTAAGGATAAGATTGGGGCTTTGGAAAATTTACTGCCAAAGGCAGACAAATTACTAATTGGGGGTGCAGCGGCTTATACATTTCTCAAGGCAAAGGGATTCAAGATTGGTAATTCGTTATTTGATGAGGAACATTTTGATTGGGTGAAGAACGCACTTTCTTCCTATTGTGAGAAAATTTTACTTCCAGTGGATCACGTAGTCTCCTCTGAGGAGAACTCATTTTCATCTGTTACTGGTGATATACCTGATGGAATGTGTGGATTTGATATCGGTAACGAAACATCCAAGATTTATTCTTCAGAAATAGGCGGAAACGGATTTGGTACTATTTTTTGGAATGGACCGATGGGAATGTTTGAAGTGGAACAATTTGCAAGTGGAACGATAAATGTAGCAAGGAGTATGGCTCTTGCTTTTTGGAGAGGAGCAATGACACTTGTTGGCGGTGGTGACACCATTGCAGCCCTGAAAAAATCTGCCGTATCGGAAAGCGAAGTGACCCACCTATCAACTGGGGGTGGAGCAACCTTGAGATTTTTGGCTGGAGATAAAATGCCTGGGATTGAAGCTCTTGAACGGGCTAACTAGATTATGAAATATGGACTTTTATTGAATTGAGGTATGATATTTCTTCATTTTCTGCTCCAATCATAATAGTATAATCTCCGTTGGCAAGTTCATCTGAAGGAGTAACTAAAAATGTAACATTCTTTGTTTCGCCTGAATTCATTGAAAATGAATCCTGGCTAAATGAAATCGATGAGTTGCCAAAGTTACCTGTACTTGCGAAGGTGGATGACGCAATCATTTTGAGGTTGACTGGACCCTTTGCTGATATGATCAGAGGTATTTCAATAGTTTCTCCTCTCTTTACATTGTACTCTGTGGAGCTAGTGCCCACAACAAATGATGGAGGTTTTGAACCATTTAACATGCCTAGTTTATTTTCTGTCCATTCTGAAAACCATATTTGGTTATTTTTTCCTATCGAAAACTGAAGAGCATTAGAAATCCCACAAGGGCTTTCATTTGGAGCACAGGGAGCCCATAAGTTATTTTGTGTAGGTATCCAATACTCAACAAGTGTTCCATCTGTAGTGTTGAATCTTGCAATCTTGTTTCCCACATGCTCATTGAACCAGAGATTTCCCGTTGAATCCATTTTTATCCAGTAAGGCAGTGTGTAGCTGAATTCTTTTGGAATATTAGCAGAGATTCTAGAAAGTGGGGAAGTACTAAATTCTGTAACTTTGCCATCTGTTGAGTTAACCATAAAGAATATGCTGGTGCCGTGATCAGTAATCCAAGGATTTCCCTTTTCATCTATAGAAATTCCTACGGGCGAATCAAGGTGTTGGGGGAGATCAAACGGCGTAAATGTTCTTGAAGATAAATCAAACTTGAATAATTGACCTTTAACTCCAAATGCAAGCATCGAAATCCACAGGACATTACGATCCCTGTCTATCTCAATCGAGCCAGTACTGACAAGATCTGGATCTATTCCTTTGAATGAAGATAGCGGTAGAGAAATATTTGAAATACCTTCGGATGAATTATTTTTCAAGTCTGACACATTTGCAAACCAAAGCGATTTTGATCTAATACCAGCAAAATAAATTTCATCATCGTTCAATACTATTGAGACAGGATAAATGGTGCCAAATCCTGAAGGACGTTCCGGGACCGGAAAAAAGCTAAAACTATTACTATCTTGTTCATATCGCCATATTCCATTTTGCTTTTCATCAGTAAACCAGATATTGCCTTTTGAGTCCGATTTAACATCCCATGTTTGTGAAATATCGGTCGGCTTTGAACGACTATCCCAGACAGGAATTGTAAATTCCTGACTATTGTTATCTTTAATATTTAACTTGCCAAGATGACCTAATTTTGTGGATACATACCATATTGAGTCATTATCCGCTAGAATGCCGAGGGGCATCTCGCACTTCTGAGGGAGTGAATATTCAGAGATGAAAGAATTGCTATGCTGAGTAGAATTCATTCCACAAAATTGTGTTTGAAATTGCAAAATCGCCTGATCTTTTGAAGTATTCACAAACTGAGAAAATTGATCTGACTGGGCGAATAAATTATTGTTTTCACTCAAGTTAAAACCCACCACAATAAACACTATTGTAATGGCGAGTATCAAACAGAGTAACTCAGCTTTAGAATTAGTTTGAGTCCTGAACATAGTTTAGCGACTTGAAATATTAATAGATCTAATAAGAGTTTTTTTATTCACTTGCCCATGAATAATTTAAATAATAAATGCAATTTTTCAGTAACATGAAGTCAATTACAAAATATTTGACTTTTCATACTGAAAAGAGATTTAAATTAATAAACATAACGCCGGAGATAGAAAAAATCGTACGTGAATCCGCTGTTAATGAAGGTATTTGTCTGGTTAATTCGATGCATATAACATCAAGTATTTTTATAAATGACGATGAAATAGGTTTGCTTCAGGATTTTGAGAAATGGCTTGAGAATCTAGCTCCCCATGCTCCCACAGAACAGTACTTGCACAATGATACTGGAGAAGATAACGCTGATGCTCATTTAAAACGTCAGATAATGGGCCGAGAAACAGTAATTGCCATTACAAAAGGTAAGCTTGATTTCGGGCCTTGGGAACAAATTTTTTATGGAGAATTTGATGGATGTCGCAACAAGCGAATCCTAGTCAAAGTCGTAGGAGAGTAAATTCAAACTTTCAAGAACGGACTCGAAAAATTAAAGTTTCATTCACTATTACAAATGTTGTCCTTTATGCATAGAGTCGATTGATTTATTAGATAAACGCTGGTTTTCGTATTTATGGAGTCGTATCGTCTTGATAAAGATTCTCTAGGAGAGGTCAAAGTCCCATCTAATGCTTATTATGGACCATTTACGGTTAGAGCTTCTAGCCAATACAAAGTAACAGGTCAGAAACCTCATCTAAACATGATAAAGGCATTTGCAATGATTAAGCGTTCAGCAGCGCTTGCAAACAGAGATTTGAACGTTCTCCCAACAGAAAAAGCTGATGCAATAGTAAAAGCTTGTGATGAAATTCTCTCGGGAAATTTACTGGACCAATTCATAGTTGATACAATCAATTCAGGCGCAGGAACAGCATTCAACATGAATATTAATGAAGTAATTGCAAATAGAGCTCTTGAAATTAGCGGTCATAGTATTGGCGATTATACCTTCATAAATCCCAACGATGATGTAAATATGTCACAATCTAGTAACGATACTTTTCCAACAGCGATGCATATCGCATTATTGATGAATATGAAAGGAGTTATAGATTCACTTAGGACACTTATAATGGCTCTTGAAAAAAAAGGTCAGGAATTTAGAGAGGTTATGAAAATTGGTCGAACGCACCTAATGGATGCAATACCAGTCACGTTAGGCGCGGAATTTGAAGTATATGCTTTTTCTCTTAAAAGAGGTCTAAATAAAATCGTCGATGTTTGTGCTGACTTAGAATATGTGGGATTAGGTGGAACCGCTGTTGGTACGGGGGCCAATACACCTTCGGGATATGATAAACTAGTTATCAAGTATCTATCCCAGATATCTGGATTAAGTTTAAAGCCTTCTCAGAATTATTTCTTTTCTTTACAAAGTAAATTTGAGATAACAATGTGTTCCTCTATTCTAAGAAACATTGCAATTGAGTTAATAAAAATGTCAAATGATATTAGATTGATGGCATCGGGTCCTATAGCAGGATTATCAGAAATTACAATTCCAGCGGTACATGCTGGATCGTCTATAATGCCTGGTAAAGTAAATCCTTCACTATCAGAATGTCTTAACATGATATGTTTTATTATAGTAGGAAACGATGTTTCGGTTGCTCTTGCTGCTCAGGCAGGTCAATTTGAATTAAATGTAATGTTACCTGGAATGATAAAAGACATGTTAGAGTCAACCGATATGTTAAAAAATTTTCTGTCAGGTTATGCAAGTAATATGATAGATGGATTAAAAGCAAATGAGCAGAAACTTGCATCATTTGTGGAAAAAAGTCCAATCTTGGTAACTCTGCTCAATCCCCATATTGGATACCTCAAAGCATCGGAGATATACAAGGAGTCTATGGCGACCAATAAAAGTATTAGAGAACTGATACTTGAAAAAGGACTCATGACAAAAGAAGAACTTGACAATGCCCTTTCAAAGAAAAATATTCTTGGTTCAAAGTAATTTTGGAACACTGGAATAAATGTGATTTTGATTTGTTATCATCTGTAGTGTCAATCATTAATCAGAGCATAGTAGATCCAAGTTGATAGATAAAAGAATCTTAATCACACTTTCTTTTGGAATATTAGTCGCTATCGTTGTTTACTTCGGTCTTCAAGATTCTCAAAATCGTCCCTCGTTGTCTAGATTGCCAATTTCACCAGATATGGCGATTTTAAGAGTGGTAAATAGTTTCAACTTATCAGAAAACCAGATTGAAATGTCTCCTCAGTATGTTTATGTAAAATCTGACGGGAATGTATATGA
>JAATVN010000061.1 GCA_014523595.1 Nitrososphaerales archaeon TH5888
GCGATATTTTTCCCTACAGAACAGGGCGATGAAAAAATATCTCCCTTGGTCTGAAGCTTCCAGATAATGCTGCCATCATTTTTATCCAGCGAATAAACAATATTATTTTCGAAAACATCGTTATTTGTCCAGGAATTAAATGTTGCACATATTATCATATCATCCAAGATTAATGGAGATGAGACAATGGGACTTCCAATGTTTTGATGCCATCTTATCTCTCTTCTTAATATATCCAAGCAGAATATGCGTCCAGTTAATGTGGCAATATATAGAAAACCTCCTTCATAAACCGGAGATGAAATAATTGGACCTAACTCAATTGTCCAGTAGAGTAACGGTTTGGACAGAGGCTTGGTTCTTAGGGAACCTGTTCTTCTTGTGTTGCCTCGAAACATAGTCCATGATTCGTTGTTTTTATTTGACATACCTAATTTGCCTCTCAAAAAAGATTGGGAAATTAGCCAATTTTAATTGCAAATATACAAAAATTCAGTGATTCATTTTTTACAACATTTACCCAATGGAATATGATATCCATGTGGACATGATCTAGGGTGCTTTAACAACGTACATAACGCGTCAGTAAATATCTCTTTCATGTGATGTTCTATTCCGCATACCATCTCTTCATCAATTTCAATTCTTAAAGCTTCTTTCATCATAACTTCTAAAAGTCTGGTATTTCTCATCATTCGTTCTCCAATTTGCTCTCCTTCTGCTGTTAATTTCATAACAGAGTTACCTTTCGAATATTCAACAAGATTTATGCCATTTAGTTTGTGAAGCATTTGAACAACTGAAGGTTGTCTAACATTCAAAATCTTGGCAATAGAACTAACTTTTACTTTTTCCTTTCGTTCGCGAATATGCCAGATAGCTTTTAGGTACATTTCAATGTGTTCAGATTCAGCTGTTCCCAGATATAGCTCTTCATCAGAATTCATGTTAAAAGTCCCTAACATTTGATGTATTCTTAATCACAATATAATTATTAAGGTTCCGTTCGACAACTTTTATAATTTACTTTTAATCATAATCAAAATTTAAATTTTAACAATCATGTTCCTAAAAATAGATATTATCCTAATCATCCCTTCTTCCCATCCTTTAGATTGGATATAGATTTTCTAGAGGATTCAATCAACTTCTTTCTGCGTGGCTGAATAATTAGGATATAAAGAGATCCTATAACATACACTGACAAGAGTATTATCTGGGCAATCGTTGTTTCTAGTGTCGGGTGAATCCCAGTCATTGTTGCCAAGTTAATCTCTAAGCGCGGTATGATTCCAAATAGGTGTGTTGTTGAAATATAACCAACCTCTTGAAACTCTCTAATGGCGTTACCTATGAATGCAATAGACATGTAAGCTCCAATTGCCATTGTTAAACCAAACAAAACACGCAGTGGTAGCTTCTTCCCTATTTTTCTAATAATAAATACAACGCTTATTATCACTGCCAATCCCAAGACAAATCCCAGAAGTACAAAGGTTTCCATATTTTTTGCAAATGAGAACATGGCCTGGTAAAACAATACAGTTTCAAATCCCTCTCTATAAACTGTAAAAAATGATAACATTGCGAAGACCATTACACTGCCCGTCGTTGTTGCCAGCCATACTTTTGCCTTTACAAATTCTATCCATTTTTTGGTTTCAACCTTATTTAATATCCAGAAACTTACCCAGAATAATACTACAACAGCAGAAATTCCTGCAATTGCTTCAATCAGTTCCCTGCTTGCTCCCGATATCTCTATAATAAATTGGGCAATATACCATGTAATGACTGTCGCAATAATAGCGATCACAATTCCAAGGTAAACGTGTTTCTTATAATGTGCATTTCGCGATGCATCAAGATAGGCAAGGATAGCACCGATTATGAGTGCAGATTCAAGTCCTTCTCTGAATATAATTGAGAATGAGGTAGTAAATGCTAGCGAAGGAGCTATTGAACCAGTACCGGTAACTAATCTTTCAGATTCATCTAAGCCATTTCTAATTTCTACAACCTTAGCCTCAATTTTGTCGTATGGTTGATGTTGTTGAATCAAATTCCTTAATTCTGCAAACTTTATTTCCATATCAAGAGTAAAGTCAGGATTTATTGGTCTAAGTGGAATTTCTATTCCTTCATAACTGTCTAGGTAAGCTGATCTTGCCGTAAGAAATGCCTCATCATATTTTCCTCCCTTATACTGTTGTAGGAGATCAACCAACTTAATCCTTATGTCATCTATATCTGTTCTTACCCCCATCCTCTCTGGTTCTGTACTCTCACCAAATCCTCTTGTTCCCCCAGAGTATGTTCCAAAGCCTTTACTTAGGCCTGTTATATCACTTAAATTGTTTTGTTGTGTATTCCCTGCCATAGAAGGTGAATATTCTGAGGTATCATTAAGACTTAGATTTTCATAATTTACGTTTAAGAGACTTGCAGCATGTGAAAGATTGTTAGTGATATTGCCTAGAAGGACAATTGCCTGTGATTGTTGCTCGTTCTGTAGTAGTTCGCGAAGCTCTTCTCTCATCATTATTTCTAAATTAAGCATAAGAGTTGGATCAACTTTTTCAAGCGGCGCTTCGATATACTCGAAATTGTCCAAGTATGCAGTAGTTGCATATTTTTCAGCAGAAGAATAGTCCGAATTATTCTTTATAGCTCCATCGATTTTTGTTATTAAATTTTTTATATTTCCAAAGTAAATTCTTAAAGAATCGTCTCCTTGAACGGTGAACTCATTTTCATTTAGATTTAAATGGATAGCTGTTATGAGTTTTGAGATGCTTTCAGCATCAGACTTAGAAGATAAGGAATTCCTTAGATCCTCAAAAAAGGACTCAAATTCTAGTTGTTTGGAATCACTGAATGAATTAGAAATATTCTTGAATAATTTATGTGAAATATCTACCATCCCTATTGCATTTTCATAATCTACTTGATTAGAAGAATCCTTAGTGCTGCCATAATCAGACAATTGGTAATATTTTGAAGTATCATCCAATAGTACCATAATAGTTGATGCTATGACCGAATAATAGTCCGAATTATTTGGATCGAGTATATCTGAGTTAATATTATTCAAAATATGGGTCATTTCACCTAACTTACTTTCTATTTCAGATGATTGAGGAATGGATCTTACCATTATTGGTAAATCAATCAATAATGATTCTAATCTATCAGTTGATATCTGATCTATTTCTCTAATTTTATCCTTAATTGAAGGAAAAATTGTTGAATGTGAGATATATGCATGCTCAAAAGCTCTTGTGTTGTCTCCTTTTGTCAAACTTGCCTGAACTAAATTTATTTGTTCTGAAATTCTTTGTAGATTAACGGTTACCAAGATCAAGTCATTGGTACTAAGTTCGATATGCTGTGAGCCATATGCAGAGCTTAAGAAGAGACTGGGGATAAGGAGAACAATCCATACGGATAATGGAATTTTTTTCCTATTTTCATTCCCATTGAAAATTTTCATTCAATATTTCTACCTCATTAACGTTTGAAGAAATAATTTTTTTCAAGGACATAAAACTATTAGGCTTACCTAAGTAAATTAATGCAATATAAATCTTGATAATCGCAAAATGTAAAAATAATTATGACTATCACACAATAATTGAAGTAAGTACGTCAGCTAGGTTATCTACAATAAGCGAGTCAATGCGTTTAGCTTGTTGATTCCTGTTTGGTTTTTTTGAAGCCTTCAACCTTTACAAGCACGAGAGATCTTAATCTATGGAATAGAGTTTTAATTGTGTGTACCCCAGGAATAGCAAAATGTCTGACTACTATAACGTGGCATTTGAGCTCATATAGCATATTTCGAAAATGAGGATCATTAAACAAGCTAAACTTTGAAATAGTTGCACTGGTTATGACAACGTCAGGTTGAAAACTACCTAAGGAGGACAAAATTGTATCTACCGCTTCATTACTATATCGCATATCGTTATCTGATAAAGTAATCTCATTAAATTCAATGCCAACCTGCTCAAGGTATTCCTTTTGTTCTAGCATGTCTGTTATTCTTACAATTTTTTCCTCTTCGCCATCATTTTTCGTATTGATATATAACACACTAATTTTAAACTGTCCCGAACGTTCTAACCAACTTGTGGCCTTCAGAACGACGTCGGAATGATCTCCCCCATCATATAAAACGACCAAATTTTTCTTATCTTTACGGCTTTTTTTCCGGTCTGGTTCAAATGTTAGCTCTTCGTTCCCTTCTGACAAAATTGCAAGAACATCGCATGTTAGTATTGTTTGAATTTTTTTACTGTTTCTGAACATTTCAAAATCTGTAATCAAA
>JAATVN010000062.1 GCA_014523595.1 Nitrososphaerales archaeon TH5888
ATGCAATCAGTTTTGTATTGATGTTGTTGTCGTAAAGTGAAAGCAATTTGAAATTATCTTCAAAAGTTCTTGCTGTGGTGACCAATTTGACATAATTGCTGTAATTAGACATATCTTCAAATTTTTTTAATAGAGATGACAAATTTGGTGTTTTTTTAAAGTCATGAGAAGATACTAGTATTGGGATTTTATTTTCCTTTAGAAATTGCCTCATCTCTTTATCTTTTTTTATGATAGAGATCTCTATATCAAGTAACATTGGGCTTGCTCTAGCCATTTTCTTTAATAATGAAACATGTTCGCTGTGATCCCCATCAAAAGCTCCACCTTCATCCTTCGATCTCAATGTAAAGATTGCTCTATTTTTTATCCTACTTGATATATCTAAGGCGTAATCTAATTCCTTGTAAATCGTATGGTCAAATCTAATTTCCACATAATCAGCTCGTTTCTGTAGGGCCCTGGCAATCAACTTTGGTAACTTATCAGCCGAATCTGTCGCCAGAGATACACAAACTTTGAATTTATTTGTAAACAATATGATCAGGTTTTTTGGGTCAATAATTTAGCAAATTTGCATTATTCAATTCCGCACCAATACCATATCCTAATAAAGCAATTCCAGTTCCTAAAGCAGACATCTCTATTCCTCCTTTCACCCAATTTTTCTTCGCTAACTTTGCTTTCTTGGCACCGATTAAGAATGAAGAAGTGAGACTAATTGCAATAGCTATCCATAATGCAAATTGAAGAGGTACAAAACCTGTTTTAGATAGTAGGTATGGTAATATTGGCAAAATGCCACCAATGATAAAAGAGGCAAACATAATAAGAGCTCCTTTGATAGGGTTGCCGACAATGTCCAAGTTCAATCCCAATTCTTCTGTTAACATAGTTTTGAGCCACACTCTTTTATTCGATGTAATCTTATCTGTAACACGCTTTACTAAATCTTCATCAAAGTCTTTAGCTCGATAAATTTCTTCAATTTCCATTCGTTCTTTTTCAGGATATGCTTCCATTTCGTATTCCTCTCTTTTTATTTCAGATTCTAGAATCTCTCTTTGGGACTTTAGTGCCAAATAGTTTTGTACTGCCATTGCCTTTGCACCAGTGAACATTCCCACAAGTGCAGCTAATATGATAAAGTCTGCTGAGCTGTTTGCCCCACCGACGCCAGCAACAATTCCTAAGGAGGTATTTATTCCATCACCAAATCCAAATACAAAATCTCTAATATGATTGGATTCTTTGATATGCGGTTCAACATGTCCTGTGCTGTTCAACACAAGTATTTCGCATGTTGGGTAATTTAACAATAACAGAGAATATGGCTTCACCGGTATAAAATATTCCATTAATTTAGATTTTGAGACTCCATTCTCATATCAATATGAAGTGTATCCCGCGGGCAGGATTTACTCCAGAAGAGCTTGAAATCAAATCTGTTTGAGCCTGCGACTCTTCGGTCGCTGCAAATGTTAGCCCGATAGGCTGTTTCACGTGGTTAGCAATTTTTGCCGACTACTACAGCCGAAAGCTCTACCAGGCTGAGCTACCGCGGGACATTTTTGGTAATGAATTCTGGCTATATAAAATAATTGAATATGGGAATCTAAAAATTATATACTGAAAGAATGATGCATTATAGCCTCCCTATTGTGGACATAGTCTCATAACCGAGTCAAAATAATTAATTATGCGAGAAAACATAATGACCGTAATGAAGGATTACGATCATCAGATAGTATGGTTAGATTATTTTAACAAAAATCTATCCCGAAAAAAAGGGCGAAAAGTAAGTAAAAATATTTCTGTTTATGATCCTACAATGCAAGAGCTGATAGGCGCATCAAAAACTCTAGAATTGGATTTTTCGGAAGAAGATATTAATAATCAGGCACGTTATCCGAGAAGGGCCTTCGTAAAGTCAGGGTATATTATGATCTCAAAAAGAGATAAGAAGTCATCTGTTGTAAATCAAATTGCAAAAGAGATGATTGAGGCAAGACAGCAAAAGCATTAGTATGTTTCTACGCCAGCCTGAAACTGGCTTCAAACGAACCTAATTCAAATCTAGATGATAGATTTTATTTATCTTAAAACTAACTTTTATTGACAGATTAAAATGATAATGAGTGTGCAATAGGTGTTAATACAAATAATGGAAAAAATAGGTGAAATCATCCACTTGGCCAAGAGTGGGAGGCTAATAGTCAAAATTGAGGAGAACGCTAACCACAATTTGATAGGTCAGGCACTAACTGATGATAAAGGTACCAAGGTTGGAAAAATTATTGAATTAATAGGCTCGATAAAATCACCATACGCATCTGTAATTCCAACTCTAAATTCAAAGTATAGTGTTGGCGGAAAAGTGTACAAATCACATAATCTCAATCATCAGTATAATTCGTCAAAAAAAAGGAACAAAACAAAGAGGAGAAAAATGAAATGACATCTGTTGAATATTGCTCTCAATGTCCGGAATGTCAATCAAAGATTATCCTTGACTATGGTAAGGGTGAATATGTATGTCACAAATGTGGATGCGTAGTTATGGAACAAGTCGACTATTACGGACCCGAAAACAATTCAACTGATTTTGAGGAAAGAAACAAGAATACAAGAGCAAGTGGTTCGACTAGTTTGTCACTACATGATTTTGGATTAAGGACTGAGATAGGAAATAGTTCGAGAGATTATAGCGGACGAATTATAGATTATCAAAACGTTGAACTCATGAATAGGTCTCGTAGATGGCATAGCAGATTAAGAGTTAATTCTTCAAAAGAAAGAAGACTATCAAATGTCCTTTCAAAGATTAACGAAGTATGTTCTGTTCTCTGTCTGAGAAAAACTATAACTGAAACTGCGTCAATGATTTACCGAAATTTTGAAACTAATAGTAAGGCAAAGGGAAAGTCTATTACATGTATTGCTTCAGCCACGATTTATTTGGCTTGCAAAAGATGTGGTGTTGTTAGATCAATAGAAGAAATTGTTCAAGCGGCAGGTATATCAGAATTTGACAAGTCAAGCGTAAAACTAGCTTCCAGATATTACAGATCGATGATAATGGAGATGAACAAAATAGACGAATCAAAAATTAGGACGGACACATCTTCACTGACAGATGAGTCAGAACCTCAGATTTTATTCACAGATCCAAAATCATATTCCATGTCAGCATCCTATTCTCATAGCTCTGCTGCCCCTTCGATGTTTGCAATAGATAACTATATTTCAAAACTTGCTAATATTGCAAAAATAGATACAAAAATCGAAAGATTAGCGCTCGAAATTGCCCAAAAAACAAATAATAATTTCTTTTCGGACGGCAAAGCACCAAATGGACTAGCCGCTGCATATATTTACCTTGCATCAGTATTGCTAGGAGTAAATCTTCTTCAGATAGATGTTTCCAATTTTGCTGGTGTTACTGAAGTGACTATCAGAAATAGATGCAAAGATATATTGAATAATTTCAAGCTAGTTGTAAATGCAAAACCAGTCAACTAGTATAGGAGAAGAATCACACACAATAGGTTTACTCTAGATTACAATTTTACGTTTCTTTGTCTTTTGTACATTTGAATAAGTTCAGATTCATCTGTTATGTCTTGGGGATTCTTATCGAGCCGTATTTTTTTGGTAAATTTCGGAAATCTTAAAGACAATCCAAAACCTTTTCTGATAGAATCCATGCACGCATCGTATTCAGGACTTAATGTTATCTCTGATGCTATGATTTCAATTACTATTGTAGGTACAAACCAAGTATCCATTTCTAGTTTTGAGTAAACACGTGGATGTTTCTTTGGTATTTTGTATTTTCCTAATTCCTTAAACAATTCTTCAAGGACTTCGTCTGTAAATCCACTTCCAACTTTACATACACTTTTGAAAACATTTTCATTTTTATCAAAGATGGCAAGTAATAGAGCACCATATTTGCCTACTCTTCTTCCTCTGCCATGAGACCCCCCTATTATTACTAAATCCAAACTGTCGACTAATTCACTCCTATATTCTCTTTTGATTTTTGTCCATGCGAATCCTCTTGCCCCTGCTCTATATGGACTATTGATCTGTTTAACGACCAAACCCTCACAGCCATATTCTATTGATTTAGCCATGAAGTTATCGAGTTCCTCTACACTAGTTACAATCTTCTGATGTATGAGCCTTAGTTTTCGATCCACTGAATTAGTAATAACATCTTTCAATAACTCCCTTCGTTTTGCATAAGGAAGTTTTGTTTTATCTCTACCTGAAGCCCAGAGGACATCAAAAACATTTACAGAAATAGGATAATTTTCTACATTCTTCGCTATATCGTATTTCCTACGTCTGTGCATGAGTTCTTGAAATGGGAGAAATTCTTCTGTAAACTTATTGATTGCAACTACTTCAGCCTCAATTATGAAATTTCTCAGAGTAATGGTCCTTGAAACTTCAGCAACATCCGGATAATAATGTGTGATGTTTTCTAGGCTCCTTGAAAATATCTCCACCTTCTTGTCTTTTCTATGTATTTGGACCCTCTCACCATCGAGCTTAAATTCTACTGCGCCCTTACCGGACACCTTTTCGAGTGCCTCTTTACTTGTTTGAACTCTTTCTGCAAGCATTGGTCTTATTGGTATAAATATTTCAATCTTAATTTCAGAAACAGCTTTTATTCCATCTTTTGCCAATATCTTGGAAACCCTTCCCAAGTCACTTGAGACATTATAAGCGCTTTCTAAAACTTTTCTATTCTTTTTATCGGAGGTGTATGCTAAAGCTAAAGCGTCCATTATTGTACTATCAGCGATTCCAAGTCTTAGGGTTCCGAGTGCAGATCTGATAATATATTTACACTCTTGAGGAGATGAATCATTAAAAAGACTCGCTAACAATCTTAATTTTATTTCCTGTGATCCCTTCCCAGTAGTTTTGGATATTTTGTCAAAAATCAAATAAATCCTTTCAATAGAAACGTTTTCATTAAAAAGTGTGGTCTGTACTTTATTCTTCAAAATTGATTCTGCTACGCTTCCGAGGTCGCCTATTTCACGATATTTATGATAAACCTCATCACTTGAAATATTTGAAATCTGTGACATAATTCGAATTATTGTTTTTTCAGCGATTCCCATTTCAATTCCTTCGTAATCAGGTCTAATTTTTCCCTGAATAAGATAAATTATTTTGTCAATGAGATCAGAGGAGGTATTTTTGAAAAGACTAACCAAATAATTTGTAAGTTCCAGTCTACTTGTTGTTCGTTCCATTTGCTCTAAAATATTGACAATAATGGAAAAATCCAACATTATTTGTTACGGGAGGGTGTTTTAAAATATTTCAAACTAAATTTGCAAAGGAATCAGATTTGTTTGAAGGAAAATATGGGTCATTACAAAATTTCACCGTACATTTTCCATAGGATTATAAAATGGGTTAACATTGATGTTACTATGGGCGGAGCTAAGAAAAGATCAATAGGGAGTCAAGAAAAAACATCAAAGGATACTCCAGCTGCCGATGAAAAGACGAAGAAGGGAGAAAAGAAGGGCCCAATTAAACAAAAACAAAAATCATTAATAGCCATTGAGGAACCTCAAGGGTTAAAGACCATTAAAAGTATGAAACCAATTACGTCCCAAGGACTGGCCAGGTCAATGGGTGTAAAGATTTCAGTTGCAAATTCATTTCTACGTTCACTTGAATCTAAGGGTATTTTAAGACCAATAGGTGGATATAGTGGACATAGGATCTATGAACTTGGATCTACGGAAGCCACCCAATAAATTTGAATTATCTGATTTGCTCATAACAGATGTCATTAGAGGGACTAGTTATCTAAATAGCATGTAGGCTATTTTCTAATAATTTCCAAAATCTAGCTGTGCCTACGTATGAACCTAGCATTATTGTAGCATACCAATTTAATCTATTTTGGTCACGGACTCCTTAGACAAATTTCATTGCTCTGGTAGGAGGCAATGTTTCTTGTTGATATACGAAAGAGCTCCAGCCTCCTACCAGTGTTAGTTTTCCGGCCTGTTGTTTAATGAGTAGAACGCATGAGCAAACCTATAATCAATCTGCAATGATTCGATTCGTGTACTCATTTGCAATATTAGTTGTCATTGTTTTAATAACGTCTTTTTCTTCAAAGTTTCCCAAACACCATATTGCTTTAACTAATGCAGTTTCTGAAGTTGTGTTAGAAAGAGGGATCACACCTATATTCAAAAGATCTCTTCCGGTATCATAGACTGTGAGCGAAGTTCTACCCCAGATGCATTGGGAGGTCATAAATACAAAGATTCCTTTACTAACTGCATTCTTTATTTGAGAAAAGCACTCCTTATTTATGTGACCTAAGCCAGTACCCTCTAAGATTATTGCTTTATGTCCACTCTCCACACAATAATCTATCATTTTACAATCAAAACCAGGATAGAATTTTAATAACGAAAC
>JAATVN010000063.1 GCA_014523595.1 Nitrososphaerales archaeon TH5888
ATTACAGTACATCCAAGTTTTTTGGCCAGCTCTGGTGCGACTATCGCTTGGACTCCATTTCCTAAATCCATAGTCACTTTGAATTTTCGTTTCTTAATTTTGTCTACGTTTACTAATTTTAAAACATCATCAATATAGTCGGCTACTATCATTTCTTCCTTGAAATTTCGACCTAATGTGCTTGAACTAATAAACGATTTATTTTTAAAAATCTGTTCCACCACTGACTCGTCTTCTCTTGATATTTCTACCCCATCATTGGCTATTGGTTTTACACCATTGTATTCCGGAGGATTATGTGAAGCTGTTATCATAATACTGCCTTCATATTGACTTTTTTTAGTTGCATACTGAAGACAAGGTGTGGGCAAAACACCTGCATCCACCGTGTCCAGACCATTTGAATTCAGGACCGCAGTAACAATGTTAAACATGATATTATTTGAGTTTCGGCCATCTCTTCCCACCAAAATGGAACCTTCTTTGTAATAAGCTGCAAGTGACCGAGTAATATCCAGTAAGAAATCAAGAGAAAGATCTTGCCCAAAAACTCCTCTAATTCCATTAGTACCAAAAAGTGGCATATTCTTATTCATCATAACTAAACACCAATATATTCTAAATAATAGATAAATTTGGTCGGCTAACTTTCAATCGGCAGACAATTGGATGCGGGGGTTGCCAAGCTAGGTCAACGGCGCAGGTCTCGCAAAAAGCGAGTGCGATGCTTAGAATGGATAACATTCACATTCCTAGATCCCTGTTCCTTAGGGATTCGTGGGTTCAAATCCCACCCCCCGCACACAAATTTAGGAATAAATATTTAATTGTTCATTATACTTTGGTCTCAATTAGTCATAACTTATTATCGCTGGAAAAAACATCGAAATGATTCAATTCAATTAAGAGCTGCATATTTTCTTGTGATTTTCATCATGAAAATGAACGTCACAAAAATCTGCATTACATTTGTAACAATGCCATCCTGACAGCGTATAGCAAACTGAACATTTTCGTGTAGGGTTATTATAATCAAAATCCCTTCTTGACTTTTTGAAAATTTTCTGTTTCTGCTCCGGACTCATTTCTTGCAAACCAAATTGTAAAGATAAAACGTGGAGAACATATCTATACTAGTTTTTTAAACATAAATTCACTAAAAGTGTATTTATCATCGCTTAAGAATTGGAATCAGCTTATTTAAGTATTAGTGTTATAATTTTTAGAATCCTTTAATTTTGAGACATTTTAATCCAATGTATTCATGAACAGAAATAACAGGCTATTGGTTGAGGTAACAGTTGTAGGTGAGGACAGAAAAGGCGTCGTTGCTGATGTAACCAATTTTATTTTTAAAAATGATGGAAATATTGAGCAAATTAATCAAAATGTTATAAGTGGTCTTTTTGGAATGCAGCTCGAAGCGTCATTTCAACAACATGATTTTAAAAAAGCAATTTTTGATAGCGAACTAAAAACTCTTGCAAAAAAATTAAAGATGGAAGTGAAAATTCACTACCAAGAATCTAAAAGATTAAAGAACATTGCGATTTTTGTTAGCAAAGAAATACACTGCCTTGCCAAATTGTTGGATGCAAAAACATCTGGTGAACTTGATGCGAATATTGTCGTCATAGTAGGAAGCGAAAATACTACAAGGTCCATTGCAGACAAATACAATATTCCATTTTATCACATAGTACATTCCCAACAGACGGACGCAGAGAATGAAATTCTGGACGTACTAGACTGCTATAATGTAGATTTGATAGTGCTGGGTAGATACATGAGGATATTGACTCCAAACTTTGTATGGCGATACCCAGATAGGATAATTAACATACACCCCTCATTACTACCTGCATTTCCCGGTGCCTATGCATATGTGCAGGCATATGAAAGAGGCGCAAAAATTATTGGATGTACTGCACATTTTGTGACCGAAGACCTCGACCAAGGGCCTATCATATGTCAGGAGTCATTTAGAGTGAGGCAAGCAGATACTGTAGAGTCAATAAAAAGAAGGGGGCAGAAACTTGAAGCAGTAACATTGCTAGAAGCAGTAACGCTATACCTAGAGAACCGGATACAGGTTAACTGGGGAAGGGTTGTCATAAAAGACAGAAAATAAGTGCCTACAAATAAATTACTTGTTAACTAATAAGTTGGAGATTTATTTGATTAGTTTTATAACTTGGTTGAATATCTGTTATACTAATGTCCTTATATAATCTCAATAATTATGAGATAAAGAGTGGCAAGAAGATAATAATTCCTTTGGGATCAATAGAACAACATGGACCACACCTTCCCATAAGTACCGATACAATAATTGCAGAGTATCTTGCAAACCAGCTGACAAAAAAAATATCCTCGTATGCCCTTCCTGGTATTCCTTATGGAGTATCATTCGAACACAGACCATTCTTCAATATTTCGATAAGTAATGATGTACTTTCGGAACTCCTAAGTCAAGTGTGTATTTCATTGGGAGAGAATGGTTTTAATCAAATAATTATACTAAATGGCCACCGTGGTAATATGGGAGTTCTACAATACATTCCTCAAATAGTAGAAAGGAATAATCCAAAAGTTAATGTGTTTGGAATCAACTATTGGCATTTGATTGAAAGGGAATTTGATCATGGTGGTTTTGTAGAAACTTCATTAATGCTCGCCATTGAACCAAAACTGGTCCAAATGCAGATGGCTAAACGAGGGTATTTGAACAAAAAAAGATTGCATTCTACATATACAACTTTTCTGAGTAATACCTCGTCATTTAAGATCACCAGAAATGGTGTCTTGGGAGATCCCAGAAAAGCAACTAAAGAAGAGGGCAAGAAAATAATATCAATCACAATGAAGAATCTTGTAAGAACATTAAAAGAACTAGATGATCTGCTAATTATGTAGATATATTCTAAATATAACATTTATTTTTGATACCCGTAAATCTGAAAATGTTAAATAAATAATAAAAAAAGTATTCATGTATGGAATGCCAAATTATTATTAACTTTAATATAGACCTTCATTAAGGAATACCATAGGTAATGATATAGATGTCTGTCGATATGGCTGTAAAGATACTTGACGAAAGTTTGGGTAAAATAGTCCTGATAAAACTGAAAGGAAGTAAAGTAATTCGTGGGAATTTACATGGTTTTGATCAACATATGAATTTGTTACTCGATAATTCAGTAGAATTACTAGACGAAGGAAAGTCAAATGAAATAGGAACTATTGTAGTAAGGGGAGATAACGTTGTCATGATATCTCCACCACCAGTCTGATAGAGTAAATTTGATGCATTTGGAGGGAAATTAGAATGACAAAAGGAACAACATCAATGGGGAAATTCACCCGAAAGAGTACCCACATAAGATGCAGAAGATGTGGTCATAACGCGTTTCACAAGAGGGACAAGCGTTGCGCAAAATGCGGATATCCCGATCCAAAAACAAGAAAATACGATTGGATTAAACGTAGAGTAATTTAGATATTCTAAGGACAAAACTTAACAGTATGTTGTAATTTAATACCTTAAATTGGACTTGTTTATTGCATCATTTTCAATTGGTTTAGGTGCAATATCTTCATTAGTTTTTCGTCAAATTAGAAAACATAGAATTGTGAAATTACGGACTAAGAAAAAAAACAATAAGAGGGATGATTATTTTGACCGCAATAAAGATAGTTCCGATCTTCAAATGATGAAAAATGAGTTGGATTCGTTGGAAGTTGAAAGATCAATAATTACTAGTTCTGTGAGAAAAATACACGAAACTTTCAGAGAAGGCAGGCTCAGTCAATTGGAGTTTGATAGACTAATGATAAAGTATGCTGAAGATTTAGGAAAATGTGAACAAGAAATTGAGCAGACTCGATCAGTTGTTGATCTTTACGAATTAAGCTCAATAAAAAACAATCTTGTTTCTATAATAGAGGACAAGATCAGAGTTATAGACGCAAGATTGAGTGAGATCTCAAACGGTAATGTCAAGATGTTGACGAGACAACCTAAACAATCAAGTCCTGATACCACATATCAAGATCTTGGTAGTACCTCATTGG
>JAATVN010000064.1 GCA_014523595.1 Nitrososphaerales archaeon TH5888
AATTCGGTTTGACCTACCTACTCCTTTGAATCGTCTTCTATATCTCCTGCTTGTCCCGGTTCAGGTGCAGGTTCTGGTTCAACGTCTCCTGGTTCCTCAGGTTCAGGTTCCACCTGTCCCATTTGTGAATGCATGTCACTTGATTCTGACATGATCTTATTGAAGCCTCAAAAGTATTTATGGATTTATAACAAAAATGGGTTTTTTGATATAAAAAATAAAAAGGTCTCTGCATCAATATCTTTGTACTTTAGGGATGGCAGTTTATAATTTCTAATTGTTAGTAATAAAAATAACTTGTTGAATTTATCTGAAAACGCATAAGTGTATAGGCATAAAATATAAACATAATAAATATAATCATAAATGAGGAACAATATCGTGCCATGTGTAGATTGGCACACCGAATGTAATGTTTCGGATTGTCAATGTACTACGCATAATCATAGCGTAAACTGATTCAGCTTTTGGTTACAAGTAAGAGTTTATTATTGAACTCAAATGCTAACGAACTTTGTTTCAATTTTGCCCGAATGTTATTGGCATATTCTATAATTTGTTGTTCGTTTACATTTGCTGTGTGAACTTCGAGTCGCGTATACTTGACGGGTTCAAATTTGCCTTCAAAATAACCATCTAGTTCTATTAGCGACATGCTGCCATATCGTGAGACAATTTCCTTTACAACATCCATAAAACCCTCAGTTCGGGGTATATAAAATTTGATCGAATCAGGTAAAACTTTGGTAACGTATGATTCTTTGGTCATATATAAACATGGTAAACATCCTATCTAATGATTTCAAAACCACTGAATTTGTGGACGAGACATAGCCTTTGGGATTTGCTATGAGCAGCTAAAGAGTATATTTAATGGCGTGGATATCAAAATCGAGTTAATTTAGAACTATAATTCAGCTTGAGAAACAAAAGTATTAGGTTTAAAGTAACACCAATGGCATTTGCTACTGCGATGACTATATCCCCCTTTCATAATTCCGTAAAGTACCCATAAGGAAAGCCCAACAATAAGTGATATCCTAAGCCACTTTGATACATTGTCTGTTTTCTTTGTCTTTAGGGACTTTTTGATTTGTGGAACCGTACTCCACAAGCTGAAAAAAATTGCAGATATTCCTATAACAAATATAATGTATTCATACATCGTCATACAATTCTTCTATAATCGATGATTCGATATTCATCCATACTTGATACTATTTGCAATTGACGATCATACTGATAAGCAGAAGTGTTTCTGAAAATCGTAATTATAGAAAGGACTTGCAAAAAATGTAATGGTTAGGCAGGCTCATTTGAGTCTTCATCTTTATCTACCGTCTCAGCTGCTTCTTCTCGAAGGTTTTCTGCTGGACCCGTAGTCTCTGGATTATCTTCTGCTGCTCCTATTTTTTTCTGATTTTTTTGAGCTGTTTCAATATCTTCACTGTCGTCTTTTCTATCACTCATCATAACCTGTAGGTCAACATAGGTTAATAATGTAGCAATAATCTTATTGCTCAAAACTAAGTACTACGACAAATTCTTTTTACAAAAAAAGCCCATTGTCCTAATTAAGTTATAAAATTACTAAAAAAGGACCATAAATTTAAAATAAGACGTATTGTTTGATCCTAATTCAACTCTTATGCAGACTAGTTTAAGGAACAGAATCTGAATCTGCCGTTATCATCCTGCCAAACAATTCCTCACGCAGATATCTTGAAAAAAAGGTGATGGATCAATTGAAAGATATATTATGGAGTGAAATTGCCTGCTATTGGGTAGAAAATTTGATCTTCTCCACAAATCTGGATCAGCTCTGATAAAATATCATGTCTTGGACATAATTTCGAAGGACGCTAACATGTACGCCGAGATTTCAGTTCTAAACGGATATGCTCCGCCTCTTGTTAGAGTCTCGGGGGATTAGCCACTCATAGAAAATATTATCATGATTAGCTTTATTTCCGTCATTATGATGAAACAGATTTCAGAGCAAAATATTACATTCATCAACCTGTCCAAAACGGAATCTGGTTAGTAGCTCTATTGCTGTTATCCAAGGCCAATGGGTATAACTATGGTATTCACTTGACTGAAGTATCCAAGGTCCAGTTTTTTGAAGAGGTTTTTCTGTCACCAGTGGAAAGTCCTTAATCCAAACCCTGTTTCGAAGTGATCCCATGGCTAGTATCATCCTCTTCCTGATTTTCTCGGCTTTAGTACTATTATCTAAAATAACATTTTTTTGCTGGTCTGGATAACAGTTTCTTGGACTAATATTGTTCGAATTTCATATCTCTATATGTGGTAACTGACTGTTCTGTCATGGCTAATATATTGAATATTATATCCTGATAGAGAATATTTGTTGAATCGTCATCTATTTGTATTTTCTGATTTGAGATCCAAATAACATGCGCTCCTCTCAGACCACATTTTATTCTCAATGGAATCGACAAGATGAGAAGCAGTCTTTGGGCTTCATTATCCTTATTCAGAGTATATGATAGATTAGCAAAACTTGTCAATGTCATTAGCCAACAGGCTTGACTATAGACGCCTTTACCTTCACGGAGAACTGTATCCATCCAATTTGCAAAGTCAAGTATAATGATGTAATCAATTATAGAAGTCAACACACCACTTAATTTTTCAATATCTTGTCAATGCTCTGAGCAAGGGTGCGCAGGTGTATTGGCTTTTGAACATGTTTGTCATACCTTAATTCCTTCAGATCGCTCCCATTTATCTCAAAAGCACTCATTAGTATTATTTTAATATCTGTATTTAATTCACAGACTCTTTTGATTAACTCAATTCCAGAAATACCAGGCATTCGAAGGTCTGTAATAATAAGTGAGTAGCGATGAGGGTTATCTTCAATTTCCTTCACAGCTACAAGTGGATCCAAGTACGTAACAACATCATATCCTCTTTTACTAAGGAAGTCATTAAATAAGTTCAAAATATCCTGATCATCATCTATAATCATAATTTTCATCGATACATCAGTCGAGTCGATTTGTCCTTGTAATTTTGTATGAGCCTTGATGATGACCTGCTGCAATTTAGACTATGGGATTGAATAGGTATAGCAACAAATAATCGCGATATTACCAATACATAGGATCCTTGTCTCAGAACTATAATAATTTTACTACAAAACCGGAAAATGTAGTTGTTGCACTATTTTTTGGTTTACTACAATGACTTAGCGAATGTGTTTGATCTAACCCGATAATTTTTGATGAGGAACGAATAAAGGGTATAAGATTATTGTAAGTTCCGAGAAAGTAATATGAATAGAACCATCTTACTGGCAATTCAACTAATCAATGCCTGTGATAGAAAAATGCCGATTTGGAGATCTAGTTCAGTAAGGTTGTGGCTTTTCCTACGCCGTTTAATGCAAGCATGTCTGGCAAATCAAAAGATAAGAGAAAATAGCATTATTCAAATCATTTTCAGCACAATAAAATAAACTATCAATATTTTCTTTTATTGTTATTTGAAAGCCAATTTAATTATCCCGCACTAGAAACAATCTGAAAAATCTGAGTATAAGAGAAATACTGTTTCAATGGTAAGGTAATATGGCCCATCGTGCAGATTTTATCCTTTAATCAAGAGAAAAAAGTTATGGATCCCTAAGCTAGAATTAGTCTTTCCTATAGTTTTGGGCGTCTTCCTTTGTAATGGAGAAGTAAACTTTATGGCCATCGTACCGTTCTACTAGACTTTTTGGGAGATAAAATTTGTCTTTGTCTACAAGTCCTTTTTTTGTAACGACAATTTCTGGATCTACCTCGTGCACTTCACCCAAGTCATAGTCATTTATACCACGTGCCTCTTTCTTTACGATATCGTCCCAGTTAGTTATGTTGCTCATGAGTTATATGGTTCAACATTTGTTATAAGCATTCAAGTCACTCGGATGGCAAGGGGCACTCTTGTCAAAGAATCTTCTATGGTGGACATTTTCTTTAAAACATTGTATAATTACCCCGATTGTTTATTCCAGTACTAAAAGAAGGAACTTGCACATGTATTTATAAACTTTGTAGCACTAGGTTATTTGATGAAATACTTTACGAATACGAATTTATTGTTAAATGGTAATGTTTGGCTTCATTTTAATAGGAGGAACTTTCTCGGTAGGATATTTTGTGTCTGGTCAACAACCACCCCTCCTAAAGAAGGTACTGTGTTTGAGGGCTGGCTAGCAGATGTTGGGAGTTCGGACTATAATACCGTTATTTAATCAGGTATGTTTCCCCTTTGCAATTTTTATATATCGTTGATGATTACTAAATACAAAGATTTGAATTGAGTACCATACTTTCTTACAATAAGGACCAAGTGAAAGTAGATGGTTCTATTGAAGATTTAAAAGAAGGATTTAGCGTCTGGGTGGATGTCATAGATCCGGATGAGAAGGAACTCGAGAAT
>JAATVN010000065.1 GCA_014523595.1 Nitrososphaerales archaeon TH5888
AGTATTACGTGATTCTGCACTTACCATTTCTCCTGCTGCAGGATACCTTCCCTGTGGCTGGAACTTGTTTGAAAGTACGTTAACGTACACTTTTTTTATAATCTCTGGTCGATAAGGGGTATTGAAAACAGATGGTAGTTCCAAGGATTCAATTTCCTTTCCTCGAAGATCTTTAAGAGTAACTTTCATTTCACCAATACCTCCAAAACTTTTGGTTCGACTACTTTCTTACTACCAGGCCTAATCGGAAAACGCATCTTGACTAATCTTTTAGGAACTCCAGGCACAGAACCTTTGACAATTATGTAGTCATTTTTAACCACGCCATAGTGTCCAAATCCGCCCTTTGGATTAATCTTGAAATCACTATTTTTTTCAGAATTAGAGATAATCAAAATTCTCTTGTTGTATTCAGTCCTTTGATGAAATCCTCTCTGGCCTTGTCTTGGGACAGTATAAGTAACAACTGCAGGAGAAATTGGCCCCAAAGTTCCAAGGGCTCTAACACTTTTTCTTGATTTATGCTGTTTTCGCTTTACTCCGAATCTAGTAATGGGACCTTCAACTCCCTTTCCTCGAGTTATGGCTGAAATGTCGATAAACTGTCCTGTTTCAAAGACATCCCGTATGTTTACCTGTTTTCCAAAATTGTTAACAACATAACCAATTTTTGATTTTGTATCTGTTCCACCTATGGCTATTTCCCACACGAATGGTTTCTTTTGAGATAGAGAAGCACTAGTGGGATATGATGACACAATTGCAACTACATGTTTAATTTTATCAACATGAGCATTGATTTCTTCTAATTTACCATCCTTAAAATTAAACGATGCCTTTTTTGAGAGATACTTGTCACTATCTTTTGCAAAAGCGTCAAAAATTACACTTTTTCCATATGTTGTTTCTGCGTATGCTCTTATTCCAATTATTTTCAAGGGAGGAGTAGCAATTAGAGTAGATGAATTCATGATATTTTTGCCATAGTTTGGAGTTTTTTCTCTATCGTCGACAGATAATACATTTAAATTTGTAACTTTATACCCCGCAAAACCTAATAATGATGATTTCTCCGAATTAGGATCCGCCCAGGTTCTAATCCTAGATTCGAGACTTCGTGCACGCACTCTCGGGTAGAATGCCATACTTCCACGTCTAGGTGCACTATATTTTCGGTGACCCATGATTAATCCGTTTTTTGCGATCCCTTTAATAAATTAATAACTTTAACGCAGTAAGCAAATTATGATAAACATGCCTTATCGATTCCAGTAATGATGATATGAAGTCGAATCAAGCGTGTAAGTAATTATTGATTATGGATAGCGTACCCAAAATCGCCTCTTCAAACCTTACCGTTTGAGTACCTTGCATAGGAAACATGTTCATGAAATTGTTACTCGACGAGATTTTCTTGCTTTCACATTCCAATATTTTTCTTAATCCAAATTTGGGGCCACCGAAAACAACAAGTAGGTTCTTTGACGCTTTTATCTTGCTCATAAAATCATTTACATGTCTTGTAAATTGTGAACCCTCCACCGAAGTCATCAAGACTTCGCTTTCTGTATTCTCCAGCAATGCTGATAATGAATCTGCAAACTGGACATCATATCCCCAATAGCCATCGACATTTTCTTTTGAAATGTCTTCTGCTAGCAACTGCGCATTGTTAGTAATCTTTACGAGAACCTTTTTTCCTAATTGGTTTCCCTTATACTTTATCAACTTTTCAAGTCCGACATCCACATATAACGAATCGTTTTGCTTTACGACAAATCCAAATCGTATTTCCTGATTCCTGATTTTCTTTATGTCTATCAATGCCTTGTGATGAGGGGATTTTATGGGTGGTAAAATTCCTGCATGTTTTAATATCCACATTTTGGGATAAATTTTTTTTCTAAGATAAGGCGGAGTGTCAAGATATTCGAGTATTGTCTTGAGTATTTTTTTATCCATGTTTTCTGCTTTTACGCTACTATCATGGTAAATGATGATTTTATTAACACAAAATATTGAACAAGAGCGTGAAATTTGAGAAATCTTGTAACTTTTATCTAAAATTGTTTGAGACTCTATTAGACATGAGTCAGGAATTGCAATCGACAGATTAGTCAAGTAAATTGTAGACCGTTCATTCTGATAATAATTTTTCTACAGTTGTTGCCATTAGACCTGTGGATCCAAATGTCGTTTCACGAAGAATCCCTTTCTTGTCAATGAACATTGACGAAGGAGTGCCTCTCAGTGAGTATTCTTCAAAAGTCAGGGGACTGTAAGGCTTTGTTTCTAAATATGATTTAACCCGTGAAATAATTTGCTCTTTATCCTTTTGGTGATACAAATCAAAATCAGGAACGTTTGCATTGACAAATTCCATAATTCTCTTTTCTTCAATAGGAAGTTTTTCTTTCACAAGCATATCCATCCCGACTGGAAATGGAATGCTGTATGATAACTTTCCTTCATTTAGTAACTTACTCTGGTATGTAAGAGTAGTAAGGGTTTCCCCAATGACCTTATTTTCTTTCAAAAGCAATTTCAAATTTTCAAGTGTGTTCTTATCAAAGTCTTCAAATGCTGTGGCAAGTCCCAACACTACCACGTCATTGTTCTTGTATTTCTGAAACGTATCAATGGCTTCAGGTATTCCGTAAATAAAACACCCGGGACAATTTACTTGAAAGACTTCTACAACAACCACTTTACCTTGATAATCTTTCAGACTAATAGGACCGCCCTGTACCCACTCGCTAACTTTCAGTTGAGGTGCAGGTAAACCAGGTTTAACTGTCACAAACTTCACAGTATTTCTTGAATATTTAAACCAATATTACATGAATTTAGAATTAAAAAATAAAAATTATTGAGGAGCCCTTTTACTGGCATTCTCTTTTGACTTTGAAGCATAGCTGTCAATATCATTATTTTCAATTCGCTTCATTCTCTTTGCTTTGTTATCTATTTGAGCCATTTTTATGTGTCTTGTTCCAGTTTTTTCTTCGCTAACTAAGTAGATTGACTCTAATGCTAGGCTACTTGCTTCTTCCATGTTCATGCCTGTGTGATAGTTTTTTTCCAAGAATTCATTTACTTGGTCACTGCCATTGCCAATAGCAACTGCATCATATCCAATGTACGTTCCACTCGGATCGGTTTGATAAAGTGATGCACCATTCTTGTCAACTCCTGCGAGGATTAATGCAACACCATAGGGCCTGACTCCAGCGTACTGGGTAAATTGTTGTGCCATATCTGCAAGATTTTTCGCAACTCCTTCAACATCCACTGG
>JAATVN010000066.1 GCA_014523595.1 Nitrososphaerales archaeon TH5888
CGTCAACAGCATCCTGCTAGACATGGTAAAGAAATACTCAACTTCCAACGATGAATACAACTCTTATTTATTTACGGTACTTTTACATGAGTATCTCCATAGTCTTGGAATTCTGGATGAAAACAGGGTTAGATTTATGAGCGTTGAACTTTGCAAAAAATTCTTTGGTGAAGAACGCACAGTAACGATTATGGCGGAAAATCCTTTGAAGATTTTTCCTAAATTAGGCTATGTAAGCTATGATAAATTTGAAAATAAATATGAAATAATCAAAAACTTTGATAACTCAAACCAAACTTACATCCAGTAGAATAAAAAAATGAATATGATTTTTTATCCTGGTTATATGTCTATGTCTTACTTCAATTCTGAAAGCCACTATTTTTTGAATTCGATTAGTTCACAAAATTAAAGAACTATGAAAGAGCAAGAGAAAAAAATATTATCTTAATTTGGAACTTTAATTGGTTCTAATTCCTCTTTTTCTTGCTCTTCCTTTTCTGTAAGGTTTTTACTTTTTTGTTTTATCCTCTCTGGGATTTCAAAATCGTAGCACATTTTAATCTGCCTATATTAGCGCAATTGTACTATAAAGCATTTTTGAAAAGCGAAAATTTTGTAAATGCTTTATCCTGTCATCATCGCACTTTTTATCATGTTTTGTAATGTACTTTTTCATACCAGAAAAACTCCTTGAAATCCATTTTATGGATGAACGGCTCTGACAATCTACTAATAGTATTAACTTGCATAAATAAATAATGTGCAACACTGCTGTCGTCATAGGTAAAGAGCTTTCAAATTATTCCTTTGGTCAGAAACATCCACTGGATTCTAGTAGACTTGAAGCATTTTGGTCAAAACTCACTCTTTCAGAGGCTATGCGTTCAGGTAGTTTGAAATTACTTTCACCTGCTCTAGCTGATGAAAGGACAGTATCCTCTTTTCATGAAAATGATTATATCAATTTTGTAAGAAAGTCTTCAGTAACTGGGTCTGGATATCTCGATTCAGGAGATACGCCTTCCTTTAAAGGAGTATTTGATGCTTCATTGTATGTGGCAGGATCTACATTGTTGGCCCTAGACATTGTAATTAATAAAACGAACGGGATTGTTCATGCATTTAATCCCATTGGAGGTCTGCATCATGCAAGAAGGAGTGCAGCTGGCGGTTTTTGTGTCTTTAATGACATAGGGATTGCAATAATGCATGCTAGGAAGAAATATAATTTAAAGAAAATTTTGTATGTTGATATTGATGCCCATCATGGAGATGGTGTATTCTACGAATTTGAAGACGATCCTGATATACTCATAGCTGATATTCATGAAGATGGTTCATTTTTATATCCTGGGACTGGTTTTGAATCAGAAACCGGTTTAGGAGCTGCTAAAGGCACCAAGTTAAATTTGTCTCTACGTCCGGGTGCTACTGATCGTGATTTTTTATCAGCATTTATGAAAATCGAAAATTTTATTGGATCTATGAAATTCGAACTCATCATTTTTCAGTGTGGGGCGGATGGTTTATCAGGAGACCCATTAACACATTTGAAATATACTGATAAATCACACGAATATGCTGCTCGAGTACTTCATAGGATCGCTCATGAAAAATCCAGTGGAAGAATTATTGGTCTCGGTGGAGGAGGTTATAATGTACAGAACGTAGCTGACGCCTGGAATAAGGTGGTAGAAGTTTTTGTTTCTGAAGATTCAATGATGAAATCATGAAACCTGTATAGCGTATAGTGCATTTAGCCAGGTCACTGGCCGCTAATTAAAGTTAATTTTCAAATTCAAATTGGAGGTCAGATTGCTCTGATTCACTGACTTTTAGAGAATCTAGATACATAATTCAATTTGCCCAATTTGAGACTCATTGAATTTGGTTTCATTAAAGATTTTAGTAATTATTGTTAGTAAATGACATGCCAATAAGAAAGATTTTTTATTTAGTAAGGCTAAATGAATAACGGCTGAATAATTACAATGTCCAATTTAAAAAAATATTTGATACTGTTAGTCTTGGGTGTCTCTATATTCATTTTATATCCACCAACGGTTGTTATACTATCATTCGCACAGAATAACGAGAGAGTAGTTATTTCTGTGTCCAATTCAAGCTTTGTGCCTCTAACAAATACTGACGCTAATCAACTCAGAGTAGGAGTAGAGTATACTATTGAGGATGAATCAATAGAAAATGAAATGATAAATGCAGTGATGAAGGTGTATGCTCCAAATGGATCATTGATACGGACTACTTCTATTCCAAGCGGGTTTACTCCTCAAAGTGATGGTGGCGTAGAAGAGCTAAAGACAACATTTCATGACAAGTCGATGCAAAGTATATTGGCAAATATAACGTTCACCGACGTGACTAAGAGAACACCAGTATCAAATGTACTCACCGTGAACCTTGATCTTGAAGAGGCTCCTGTAAGTGCAGGTGCACCTACACCAACACCTACATCTAATATATCGTCTCTAGAGAATTAAGAATGTTAAAGTTGCTTAATTGAAGCACTATTCTCTTTTTACTCAAACTAGAAACAAATAACATCTCGTTAGATTGTTTCCATGTTGTTAACTACTTAAATACTATTTCTCCCTATAATTTTCCGTGTTATCAGTATCATGTAGAGAAGTTGGAGTAGACTGTGATTTTGTAGGAAAAGGTGAATCAGAGAAAGAATTGATGGACAATTTAATTGAGCATGCAATCAAAGATCACGGATACACACGTGATGACGTGCTCAAACCTGAGATGCAAGAAAAAATCAAGGCCCATATTCATCAATCATAAGATAATATAGTTCGTCACTACTCAGGGTAATAACAGGGTAATAATGATATGATGCTGTTATTGTTACTGTGAAGTGAAACTATAATTTCTCTTACCCATTTGCTAGTATCGTTCAAGACATTCGTGTCGATTAATGAATGACCGTTGGGTCCTGACTATTCATTTTAGTACTGGTCATGAATGCTTGCTTATTTCCTTACCTTTGGATCTCTGGATAAGATAATTATGCACAACACAACAAATGCTACCTGAAATACTTCTACTGCAATTGCTGTCTCGCCAATCGAGCCTCCTCGACCGTTAATAGGATTGCCTGGAAATCTTGTAACAACCCAAATAATGATGAATGTCAGAGTTCCTCCAATACCTACATAATACCAGGCTCTACTCCAACCCATAGCAGTAGGAAGAACCCAAAATACCTGAGCTAATCCCCCGATCAAGAATAATATACCCGTGTTAAAATTTCTATCAATTATGTTTGCAACCAATGAGAGATGCAAAATTCCTGCAATAAGTGTACTTCCAGCAGCTCCGTATCTTAATGGACTAAAATTTTCTCTCATATCAGATCGTATTGCATTTATTTATTGCATTATAAAAAGAATCGGTCGTCAATTCCTGATAAGATGCAGTAAATCTGTATAATGAGTATAAATCCATCATCCAATTTTGTTATAATTGTTACCTATCAAGATAACTAATTCTTTATTGGAATTTTTTTTAAAATCAAGATTTTGTAGTTGATGTCTCACTTCAAATAATATAAGATCGTGTTGTCTGTCCTGAGTTAATTCTGAGATTTTTATGCTATTTCTCGAGTAGACACATAATGATAAACAAAAATTTAGTCTGGTGTTACTTTGATTTAATATTGTTTATTCATATAATTTTGTGTTAGATATAATTTCATTTTGGTCCATTTTTTACCTATATCGTGAATTCTTACAAGAAAAGAGATTATTACAACTAGAGATAGCTTGGCTTTACCTACAAGGTGTAATAAGCTTGCATAAAAAATATAAATAATATCCTGTATTATCATGTGTTGAACAAAATATATTCTGGAATTTTTTTCCTGGTTATCCTAGTTGGCTCAGGAATAGTATCAAGCACTTTTGTGAAATTAGTAGAGGCTCAATCTTCTAACACCGTAACGAATGTTACGGATCTTACTAGATTAGATTCTAATGCTGGTGTTGATTTACAAAATAAAACTGTAAACTATTATGATCAAGCAAATGGATATCTAGTATATCCTAGCTCATCAAACGAGAACAAGAGTGGGAATAACAACGGCACGCTTCCCGCAGTTGTTATGATACATGAAAATAAGGGACTAAATGACCATATCAAGAATATGGCAAATCTTTTAGCTAGAAATGGCTATGTGGTATTAGCTGTCGATTTGTTTAACGGCGAGGTTACCACTGATCGAAACCGTTCATCGGAGCTAACTCAGTATATCAGAGATAATCCAGATATTGCAACCGCTAATCTACAATCAGCTGTAAAGTACCTTGCCTCACTTCCAAATGTTAATGCAGAGAAAATAGCATCTTTAGGGTGGTGTTTCGGAGGAGCACAGTCGTTACAGCTTGCCCTAAACAGTCAGGATCATCCCCTCGCAGCTACTATCATATATTATGGTCGACTGATAACAGACAATGCAACTCTTGCAAAGATAAAATGGCCAGTACTCGGCATATTTGGAGACCAGGATAGCTCTATACCGGTTGATACAGTGAAGGCATTTGAATCGGCATTAAATTCCAACAACATACCAAATGAGATATACATATTCAAAGGAGTTGGTCATGCATTTGCAAACCCCTCTGGTGATAATTATGCTCCCACGGAA
>JAATVN010000067.1 GCA_014523595.1 Nitrososphaerales archaeon TH5888
AGTGATATATCAACATAATTATTATATCGAGATTGTTTATTTTCGGACATTGTAATGTCTACATCTGGGATGTCAATAGCTGAACATTTTGATGAACTGAGAATAAGGTTGATTCACATTGTTATTTGCATTGCAATAATAACCATTATTTCAATGAGTTTTGGCATAAAAACAGCGATTATACCTATTGCACTTCCATCCCAAGATGCAGGTCAACAACAGAATCTCACGCTATATTATCTATATCCAGATCCGTTTAACAATATAGCACTGCAGCTGACAAGTTTTATGAAGGATACACTACTTCCACCAGAAGTAAGGCTTATTCAAACAGCTCCCGGTCAGGTTTTCTTTGCTCAAATTCACATCTCCTTGCTAATTGGCTTGATATGCTCCCTGCCAATCGTGATCAGAGAAATATTTGCCTTTATTTCTCCTGCATTTTACCAAACAAAAAGTAACGGAGGATTTGACAACAGAGATGTAAGAAATACAAATACAGAGGATGACGCGGCACAAGGCAATGTACAGCAAACAAGAAAAGAAGAAGGAAAAAAAAGTAAAAGGTCATTTTCAAAAATAGATCTTTTCAAAATAATATCACCAATGTTTCTTTTGTTCATATTTGGTGTAGTATTCTCATACGTGCTTGTAATTCCATTGACTCTCGAATTCCTCTACAAGTATGGTGAATCAATAGGTGTTGAAACATTACTAACAGTCAATGATTTTATAGCATTTGTACTACAATTCATACTGGCATTTGGCATTGCATTTCAGCTTCCAGTCTTGATGTATGTTTTATCTCTAAGTGGTCTGACTGATTCAAAATTCTGGCAAAGAAATTTTAGATACGCAATAATAATCATAACGGTATTTGGTGCGATAATAACACCAGATGGAACCGGTGTCACGATGTGGTTCATTGCATTACCGATGATTGGTCTATACGCTCTTGGTATTATAGCTATTAGACGAAAAGAGGGTAAAGCAATAACTGTTTAATGTTATTGCAAAAGCCCCATTTTACATTCCGCAAATAAAAATGGAAGATAATAGTAGCAAAAGATAATTATCCAATTTCCATATTTGAAACTATTCCCAGTGAGTAAAATTGGATCAATCATCACTTCTTCAGAATGATAAAGATAAACAACATTTGAGTTATTGGAAGGAGCTTCCGGAAAATACTCGAGTCATGTTAATATCAGCAATTTATTCTGGTGAAAATCAAAAAGTTCAATTAAAATTCTATGATCCTAATTTACATGTGATATATTTTTGGCAGGATAAAACGGATCACAAACCATATTGTTATACTAAAATGGAATACCAAAAAAGAGCAGAAGAAATTGCGGCCATAGAAAAGAAATTTGAGCTAAAGATAGTTCCAAAAATGGATCTAATGTCAGATGAGGAAATTCAAACAATAAAAATAATTGCACCAGATCCACTGTCGATAGGTGGAAAGGGCGGCATTAGAGAAAAACTCAATGTATGGGAAGCCAACATAAAATATCATGAAAACTATCTTTATGATACTAGGCTAATTCCAGGTTCATACTACAAGAGGGAAGGAGACAAAATAATTGAAGATCCTTATAAAATGTCAGACATTGTCTACAATGCCCTGAAAAATTTTCTATGGGATAAGATCTTAGAGAGCAAGGAGGCAAGAAATGACAAGTATAGAGAATACGTGAGAGAGTGGGCTGATCTACTGAATCAACCTATTCCAGAAATGAAAAGAATAGCCCTTGATATTGAAGTGGATTCGGAGGAGGGACGGATGCCAGTTCCTAAGGAACATGATAGAAAAATTACTGCAGTAGGGATCGTATCAAATGATGGCTTTAGAAAAGTACTTCTTCTTGAACAAGATATAAATCCCAATGATGGAACAGCCCTAATTCCAGAAGCAGAAATGTGCAAGACCGAAAAAGAACTTTTGGAAAAAACCTTTGATACAATTTGGTCATATAGTGTCTTAGTTACCTTTAATGGTGATGATTTTGATCTTCCTTATCTCTATGAAAGATCTCAAGATCCAGCAATTGATCCTATAAACCATACCATTATACCAAAAGAAGAAATCCCATTACTTGTAAAACGAGATTCATTTATCAAGAAGGGTATCCAGGCAGAACCAGTCCAACTGAAACACGGAGTACATATTGATCTATTTAGAACATTCCAAAATAGATCGATTCAAATTTATGCGTTTAGCCACAAGTATTCTGAATACAGACTAAATGCGATCTCAGAAGCCCTTCTAAATGATAGTAAGATTGAATTTGATGGAAACATAAGCGATCTGCCAATCCAAAAATTGGCTCAATACTGTCTAAAAGATACAGAATTGACGTTTAGACTTACAAGCTTTAATGATAATCTTTTACTAAAATTATTATTTGCAATCGCCAGGATTTCCAGACTTTCAATCGAAGATCTTTCTAGGGTAGGTGTAAACCAGTGGATCAGGGGAATGCTATTTTATGAGCACCGAAAAATAAATGCGCTGATTCCCCACAGCGAGGAGCTGCGATACAAGGGTCAAGCATCTTCCGAGGCAATAATAAAAGAAAAAAAGTATAGAGGAGGTCTTGTCGTTGAACCCACTCCAGGAATTCACTTCAATGTATCAGTAGTTGATTTTGCCAGTCTGTATCCAAGTATAATAAAGGTTCATAATCTATCCTATGAAACAGTAAACTGTCCCCATGATTCTTGCAGTCAGGATCCTGATCAAAAAATCACTGATACGTCATACTGGACATGTAAGGAGAAAAAAGGAATAACGTCACTTTTGATAGGTTCGCTTCGAGACCTTCGAGTCAATTACTATAAACAACTATCAAAAGACAAAACAATCTCACCTGAAGAACGACAACTCTATACGGTAGTAAGTCAGGCAATTAAGGTTATTCTCAACGCAAGCTACGGAGTAATGGGTGCTGAAATATTTCCACTCTATTGCCTTCCCGTTGCTGATGCTACGGCAGCTATTGGGAGAAATATTATCACTAGAACTATAGAGAAATGTAGGGAATCGGGCATAGCGGTCGTCTACGGTGATACAGATTCATTGTTTTTGAGGGATCCTTCTGAGGGTAACGTCGAAGAAATTTCAAAATGGGCAAAAACCAATCAGGGTGTAGACTTGGAACTGGATAAAGAATATCGCTACGTTGTATTTAATAATCTAAAGAAAAATTATATTGGCGTCCTCAAAGATGGGACTGTGGATGTCAAAGGACTAACAGGCAAGAAATCTCACACGCCCGCTTTCATAAGAAAAACTTTTTACAATATGTTAGATATACTTGGCAAAGTTAATACTGAAAAAGATTTTGATACTGCTAGAGAGAGAATTAAAGATATTGTTAAAGAAAGTGCGAAAAAATTAGAATCAAATGAATATCCTTTGGAGGAACTTTCTTTTAATGTGATGATAAACAAGTCCCCGGAAAAATATGGAAAAAAGACATCTGAAAACACAAGAATAACCTCCATAGATGGGCATGATTCAACTACCAATTCAATCAAGGGAATCCCCCAGCATATAAAGGCAGCAAGATTATTTTCTGACAACGGCAAACAGATTAAGGCGGGAGATATAATCTCATATGTAAAGACAAAGACTGCTGAAGGAGTGAAACCTGTTGAACTATCCAATCACAAGGAAATAGATACCGAAAAATATCTTGAAGCAATGGAATCTACTTTTGATCAGCTTTTAACTGCACTAGATGTAAATTTCAAGTCCATTATTGGTAAGCCAAGACAGAGCAACTTGGATGAATTATTTTGGTCAAACTAATACTATTGTCTATCTTTAAACATAAACATAATTACCTTCAGGATTTGGCTCAGAATTGACAAAGATTTTAGATCTTTTGGGTTCTTTCTTTATTACTCCAGAAAGGACCAAAGCTGGCTGTTCCTTTGGTGACATTGATACGAAAACCTCATTTAACGAATCCAACATTGTGTTTTTTGGGATTCCATTGGAACTGACATCTTCATATGGAAAAGGGACCAGCAGGGGCCCTGAAGCAATCAGAAGTACATCTGGTCGTCAAATTGAAACCTATGTTTATGATGAAAAAAAGGATATAAAGGAAATAGCGAAAATTTTTGATTTGGGTGATATTAAATTACCCCAATATCATGATGGCAAGATAGATTCTATATTTTCCTTCTTAGATGAAAAAGTTCCGCCCCTGATAAAGGAACTCTCAAGAACAAAAAAGAAACCATTTGTGCTTGGAGGAGAACATACCCTGTCATATTTTTGTTTCAGGGGCCTTTCAGAAACTCAGCCTCTACTGATTCATTTTGATGCACATCGAGATCTAAAACCCGAATACGGAGGTTTGAAGCTTTGTCATACTACTCCATTCTATAGATTGATAGAAGAAGGATTCATTCAGGGTGAAAATATCCTTCAAATAGGGATCAGACAGGCAGATCAGGAGGAAAATAGTATCGCAGAAAAAAATGGTATAGTAACATTTGATCCATGGGAAATAAAAAGTAATATAGAAAGAGTAACTGAATATATATCTAAAGTTACTAATAATAGAAATATTTACATATCCTTTGACATTGATGTTTATGACATTCCTTATGTTCCTTGTACAGGAACCCCAGAACCATTTGGTTTGGATCCATTTGAAATATTAAAAATCATTAAAAGTATTAACGATTCTGCTAATCTGGTAGGAATGGACCTAGTAGAGGTATCTCTCAAGAACGACGATTACAGGGAAGGAACACTTGCAACACAAACGCTTCTAAGGATAATTCCAAGAAAGTACGTTTAAATGCTTGATTGGAATTGAATACAAATTATTATCTTGTTATTTGTTTGCTTATTTGATTAGCCCCATCTGGCCCTTTCTGTCTCTCTGTCTTCCTTGGTTGCTTTTTTCCATTCTTTATAGTGCTGTCTGCACAAGTATACTCTCTTGTTTGAAGTATTAACTTCCAAATCTGCAGCCATGCTTGCCTTACTTCCACTGATGGATCTATCTGCAGATTCTGAGCATCCACTTACGCTGCAGTTTACTCCTTTCTCTACTCTTCCCATTTGAATGGGATCTAAGTTACGAAATATAAAAACATTAAAGAATGAAAATTCATCTTTAAAAACAGAATACTATATTCTTGTCTAATTTTATACCATGATTAGCGGTCGTTTTGACAAATAGGCGGGTAGGTTTAATGGCAAATATGGTTTATCAGAGGTTTCAAGTTTGACTTTTTTTATCAGATTATCCAGAGCTATACCATATTGGGATTTTGCTACCCTTTCCCTAACTACCAGTTCATTTCCGCCGACTTCTTTGTCTCCAATGACTAGAATGAAATGGATCCATTCAGATTCTGCTTCTCTAATTTTTTTTGCAACGGAAAATTCTCTATCATCGATGTCGGCCCTGATATTATTCTTGCCCAGTTCATCCAAAATTTTTTCACTGAATTCTAAATGTTTTGAAGCTACAGGAATTACCCTGACCTGTGTGTGTGATAACCATAAAGGTAATGCAGGAACCTTTCCTGTATTGGCGTCTTTGTCTGTTTTCTCCAACAGAGCGAACATCACACGCTCTATGGCTCCACTGGGAGAGTTATGCAAAATAATTGGATATTTTTTCTGACCATCGCTATCAACAAATTCAATTTTGTATCTTTCCCCATTTTCAACATCTATCTGGTCAGTTGAAAGAGCTGCAGCTTTTCCCAAACTATCTATGAAATTAAATTCCCATTTTACAATAAAATAAAAGAACCTCTCTTTCCACATTTCTACAAGTATTGGTTTCTCTAGTCTGGCTGCAAAAGTTTTAATGAATTCTTTATTTTGTTCATAAAAGTCCGATGTAAAACGAATGACCATATCCACATCGTCATTTGATGAAAGACCGAGACCTTCTATTACTCTTAACGATAACTCAAATCGCTTGACAAATTCCTCTTTTGCCTGATCCATATCCCTACAAAAAGCATGACAATCGGGCATACTAAAGGCTCTTAGCCTTCTAAGGCCTACTAATTCGCCGCTCTTTTCTCTTCTAAATGAATATCTCGTTAATTCATAAAGTTTCAATGGCAACTGCTTGTAAGAAATTTGAAAATCTTTGGCCATCAGAAACTGACCAAAACAAGCGGCAAACCTCAAGAAAAGTTGCTTGTTGTCTGATTGTATGTTATACTGTCTTGCTGGAAATCTGTTGAAATAGCTATGGATTGACGGATGGTTGGAATCATACATTACTGGTGTTTCGACTTCTATTCCACCATATTCGTGTATCATCCTAGTTACATAAGTCTCAATTAGTGATTTCATTAAACGTCCCTTGGGATAGTATCTCATATTTCCACCGTCAGAAGAAGGTTCATAGTCAGCTATTGCCAGCCTCTTCATTAGTTTCACATGGGGTGGTACTTCAACTACTGTTCTCTTTTTTGATAATTCATAGTCAGCTAATTTTCTCAATGCACTATCTTTTTCAAATGTATACTCATTCATTGGAACAAGATTACCTTCAGGTACTAGCACGTACCATGAGGATTTGAGCACTTCTTCTGATTTTAATGCGATTGATTCGGCAGTTGATTCCGTATTGGTTTTGCCGACAGTCTTTTTCTGAATTGTTTTAGCATGTTCTGCCAGAGGATGTCCTTTTATTTTTAGGTTAAAGGACTTTGTCCAACCAAACGGAGCCCTATTTACAATCTTAAACAGATCTCTTGTCTTTTTTTCAATGGAATTTAATATGGATTGAGCTGCGGTATGTGTAGCCAAATCAGAACTTAGGTGCGCATACGGATAGATTAGCAGACTATCACATTTTATCATCTCACCGTATGTCTTTAATTCATTTCCAACTTCATCAATTATGGACTCATCATCATCCTTTTCGACGGCGATAAGTGCCACTATCACTTCATCTATCTTGTTACTAGATTTCGAAGGAATATCTTCTGCAGCTTGTATTTCCTTTGAGATCGGTTGGTATTCAATAAAATCTGCATGTAGCAAAAGTATGCGCATTTAATGACGAGAACTAAACCTAAAAGGTCAAATTAAATGGTTTGGGAACAAAATCTGAAATTCTAAAATCAATAGTTGGTTCTTAGTTCAATAAACCGGGTTTCAGGGCTCAGTCTCAAGTTGGTAAATGGATACTTATTCACGTCAGTCCCTCCTGTAAAATTCTGCTCAAATCTTGCTAAGTTATGGGTAGCATTGTAAGCCAAGCTTAATCTGGAGGAATTATCTCCATTCAAAATTCTCACAAATCCGCTATCTATTATCATCATGTATTTGTCTGTCTTGAATGGTGTCTTGCTGTAGTAGTTTTTAGCATCAAATGTCTTGTCAAAAACAAATTCTGGAATCCAGAAATATTGAGGATTCCCAATCAGCGTTACTTTATCCGCAGGATTGATGTTTGTAGAATTTGTATTACTATCCGGTAAATTTGAAAGGACAAATGCAAGTGCTTGATAATAAGTTGTATTCGTATTGAGGGTGATTAGCATGGTACTACTGATGATGCCAAATATGCCGATAGCTGCTATCCTGATGTAAGGAAGCATGTTTCTCATTCTAATATTGGATATGTTGTTTCCGATTTTATCAATCATAGTAGCGCCGGCTATACAAAATGGAGGTAGCAACAACAAAATATGGAATGAAGAGACATAACCGATTCCCTGGAGGAATACAATAATGGGAATTGCCCAAAGTAATACGAAATAGTCCTTTTTTATTGCTGAATAAACAAGACCACCCAAACCAAGTATAAACAACACAGGGTCTACTTGGAAAAATGTATTCAATGTATTTATCAAGGGTCTATCTCTGTTGACTTGGTAACGAACACCATCGATCCAATCGTTCATGTCTCCACTTAGCGTTGCATGAATAGGCCACAACAGCGGGACTAAAAGAACAGGTATTAACCAGAGTATAACATATTTCTTTTTTCTGGTAACTACATAAGTCATAACCATACCCAGCGGAATTATTGTGAAAGCTGGTATTTTGGTGAATATAGCAAGGCCGAGAAAAATTCCAGAGATAATCAAAGTAAACTTGGTATATTCACTGTAATATGGTTGCTGCTGTTTTTGTTGTAGTTGTTGCTTATCTTGATGCTGTGGTAGCTGCTGTTGTTTTCGTTCCAGTTGTTGTGATTGTAGCTGGCTACCCCTAGATAGATTTAGGATGAGCAGTATTGATGTCAAAATAAAGGGAAGCTGAATTGACTCTAGAAAAATTCTCCTTGTCATCCAAGTAAATGGCATTACTGCAAATAATACTGAGGCAATGAGTGCAACATTTCTGCCATATCTATACTCCGTAATTCTATACAATAGAAAGGTATCAACTACAGCCAAAATTCCCATAATCACACGCGGAACCAAATACAAATGCTCAACAGGATTCTTATCACCAAGGCTGTCGAGATTTGGATAACCAATTATGCTAAAGATTCCTGCCAGGAAAATTTGGCCAAAATAAGGAGCCCGATATCTATCCTGTGGTTGAAGACCTTGGCCAGTTTCTGTGGAAATTGCTTTTCTCAGGTAATGACCCTCATCCACATGTATCGACGGAAACCCTGTAGGATTCCATAGATGAGTGTAAGCAGAAAGAACAAGTGGAATAAGAATAAATACTAAAGACAGCTGTTTGGTTCCGCCTTTTAACTGTAGTCGCAGATTCAATTATCTTCTTTGTCCAATAATTATGATATTTATACATGAATTAAACCTTGTGGATAGTTGACTTTGCGATGGAATTACAGAACTTTATCTAAGTGTCACGTTACCATCAAGAAGAGGCTTTACCCTCATTGAACACTGATACTATATAGCTGCCTTGCTTAGCTTTGTTTCGCCCTACTTTACAGATTGAACAGCATTTTTGAGGATATCAAAGTATTTTGTGGGAATTAGATTGCCATTAGCATCACTTGTCACTAAATTAAAGTTCTCCACTCTATGAGGTCTAAAATTCCAATACCAAAAAGCCCACCCATACGGATCTATTTCATTAAATTTCTTTAATATCGCTGTGGTATCTTCTGGAGTGATATCACTTGCCTCCGGGTCTATTTCATAGACAAAGTCTCCTTCTTCATTTATTACTTTATCCCTGGCTACATTGTTCCATTCTCCAATATACACTGGAACTCCAGATAGGTTGCCAGTCGATAAGAACATATTCAATCTTTCTTCTTGGTAGCTGCCTGGAGATGGCAGTCCATAAATACTAAATTTGAATATAGTATTTGTTTTATTTACAGGTGCCATTTTTGCTAGATTTGTCGCATTTACTCCAATGTTACTCTCAAGATCAACAGGAATGCTCATGCTAAATACTATATCCTTTTTAGTTACATTTCTCAGTTCATCTGTCATAAAGGTATTGTATTTTCCAATTTTATCCCACTGGTCGACATCATGTACCTGCGGTTCACTCAATATTTCATATCCAGCAGTACTGGGATAACTGTCAACCGTACTGACTACTTTTTTCAAGAACTGAGACTGTAAGCTCCATCCATCAGTACCATTTGCATCGGTAATCTCTCTATTCCACCAGTGAGTCCACCATGCCACTGCTGATGGATACTGAGGACTTCCTCCACTACCGTAGGCATATTCTGAATTATTTTGAAACAAGAAGTGTGGGAATCCTGTTCCTCTTTGAGGATTGAGCCATGAAGAGGTATGAAACTGATGGTTATCGTAAATTATTTTTAACCCATATTTGTCTGCAAGTGTAGCGGCAAATTTCAGTTCATTTATGAATGCTACAGGATTCTTTACAAAAGATTCCCAATAATACACATATCTCACGTGATTCATTCCACCATCTTTAATTATCTTAAAACTCTGATCATAGTAGTTATCAGGAAAAGGATTCTTGAAGTCTCGTGTTTGGGGTAAACTGGTATAGTAACCTAACATGTTTACTCCAATAAGTGGTTGGGATTTTGCGTCTTGCGCGTTGCCTAAATTAGTTATTAGCGAAATATTTAGAATTAATAAAAAAACAAATGAAATTCCAAGAACAGACAATTTCATTACTGAGATAAAAATTTAACTCCCAATATAAATTATTGAAGAGAAAATTTTCAGGTTTTAATGAGTTTCTCTTGCACCGGGAACTAGTTGTCTTGTTGTTGTCAGGTCTTCAATTTTCTTGTTAATATTTATTACAATTTCAAGCAAGTCAGGTTCAATCCTGTTTTGTTTTATGAATGAAGCCAATGCTTGAGTGTCTTTAGGCAGACACATTCCGTCAAATGGTCTTCCAAATTCGGTACCATATTTACCGATTCTTTTATCCAAAGATACGCCTAAACTTACTACCTTGTCATCTATTCCCAAATGTTTGCATATCAGACCTATTTCGTTAAAGAATGAAATCTTTAATGACAAAAAGCAATTTGATGCATACTTGATAAGTTCTGCAGCCTCAAATGAAGTAGTGATTATATTTTTTGTCAAAGGCTTGTATAAGTCGACTAACAATTTTGATATTTCATTATTACTTTCTTCTCCTATTATTGCGCGATCTGGACTAAAGAAATCATCCAATGCAGAAATTTGTCTCAGAAATTCTGGATTGTAGGCAATCTCATAGTCAATTCCCCTTCTTTTGGTGCAGTTCTTTTCGAGATAGTTCAGCACTACGCTGCGCATAGTTCCAGGCAACATTGTG
>JAATVN010000068.1 GCA_014523595.1 Nitrososphaerales archaeon TH5888
CATCCTGATGCAGAATATTTTATACTATAGATAAAGTAAGATTTCAGAGATAAATGACAATCAACGATTTTGTCTTCTCTTGTGCAACCGATGATGTACCGGCGTACTTTACTTATGAGGCCGAAAGCATGCTCATTGTCCAATCAAAGGATGGAGCAAAAAATAAGAAGATGGATTTTGAAAAGATTGAGGGATTTATGAGTGCCTTGATTTCACATGAATCCGTACATGTGGTCATAGCAAAATTGATTAATAGTCAGATTTCCGATTCCTTAGATGACCTTGAAATTATTGTAGAAAGATTTGGTAAGAAATTCCAAGTCAGTCTAAACAATATGTTCTTTTCTACAGATTTTAGTGGGATTATTACCAGCTAATACATCTACTTTTGTTACTATCTATTGGTGCAAGCAGTCTTCAGTGATTTAATATAATTTAATAATTTTTTCTGTAAATGAATAATATTACTAACTTTGTTGCTATTTATCATCTTAATTATAGCGCTCCCAACTATGACAGCATCCGCTCCATAATTTGACATAAGTTTTATGTGATGTGGAGTGCTTATCCCAAATCCTACAGAAATGTTTTTTTTGTTTGAACTTAATTTTTTGATGTTCTTAATCGCAGTAAGTGTATATTCATTAAAAGAATTTCTCATTCCAGTGGTACCATATACTGAAACTACATAGACAAAACCTGTTGAAACATCTAGTGTTTTTCTTATTCTTAAATTTGATGTATTTGGTGCAACAAGAAAAATAGATGCCAGTTCAAGCTTTTTTGAATACTCTAAATATTCTTTTGATTCTTCAATAGTCATGTCAGGTAAGACAAAACCATCTGTTCCTGCATCCTTTGCCATCTCCATGAATTTCCTGAATCCATTTTTTTGTAAAATATTGGTATATGTCATGATTACTATCGGAAGCTCGGGATATTTCTTCCTCGTCCTTTTTATCAGATTCAAACATTTGTCTGGGGTGATTCCATTCTGTAACGCTCTATATGACGCTTCCTGAATTACTGGTCCGTCTGCTATAGGGTCTGAAAAAGGAATGCCTATTTCAATAATGTCAGCACCGCCATCAACAATTGAGGAAATTATTTTCTCACAAGTTGTTGGATTCGGATAGCCGCCCATTATATAGCATATGAGACCCTTTTGTTTCATTGATTTTAATTGAGAGAATTTTTTCTCAATTCTATTGTTCTGTAAATAAGACACTTACTATGACCTGCCAGTGTATTTTTTTCTAAACTTTATCACTTGATCTATATCCTTATCACCTCTACCGGATAACGTAACAATGATGTTCTCATCTCTTCGCATTTTTTTTGCCAGCTTCATTGCATAGGAAACTGCGTGGCATGGTTCTAGAGCAGGTATTATTCCTTCCAACCTTGAAAGCTTAAAGAAGGCATCCAGAGCCTCATTATCAGTACAGGTAACATACTCTGCACGTTCAATATCTTTCAACTGGACATGTTGAGGCCCCACACCTGGATAGTCCAACCCAGCTGAGATACTATGTGTGTCATTTATCTGTCCAAACTCATCTTGTAATAGATATGTTCTCATTCCGTGTAGAATACCTTCGGATCCTTCATTCAGTGTGGCGGAATGTTTTCCTGTTCTGATACCCAGACCACCAGCTTCAACCCCGTACAGAGATACATCTTTATCATCTAGAAACGGGAAAAAAGTACCCATTGCATTACTACCACCTCCTACGCAACAGATAAGAGCGTGAGGAGATCTTTTAGTAAAGTTTCTCAACTGTGATTTGATTTCCTCACCAATTACACTTTGAAAATCCCTTACCATCATAGGATATGGATGCGGACCTACTACTGAACCTATCAAGTAGTAAGTATCCTTTACGTTTGTTATCCAATCACGTAACGCTTCATTTATGGCATCTTTCAAGGTTTTTGTTCCCGAGTTCACAGAGTGTACTTTTGCGCCTAATAATTCCATTCTAAATAAATTCAATTTTTGTCGTTCGATATCTATGGATCCCATGTAGATTTCTGCCTTCAATCCAAGAACAGCTGCCGCCATAGCGGTCCCCACTCCATGTTGGCCCGCACCTGTTTCAGCAATAATTCTTTTTTTACCCATTTTCTTGGCTAAGAGACATTGCCCCAAACAGTTATTGGTTTTATGTGCTCCACCATGCAAAAGATCTTCTCTCTTTAGAAAAATCCTTGCACCACCTACGTATTCAGTCAGATTTTTTGCAAAAAACAGTGGTGTGGGTCTTCCAGCATAATTTTGAAGATAATAATCGAGTTCCTTTTTAAAATTTGAATCATTTCTTATTTTTTCGTATGCATCTTCAAGTTCATTAATTGCTGGAACCAAAGTTTCTGGAATATACTTTCCGCCGTATTTTCCGTATTTACCTGCTATTGGAAACTCTCGTAACTTGGTCATAATAGTACACTCACAAAAAATACAAAGTGCAAATTTCTAAGCATGACATAACTCCTTTATTTTTTCAAAAACATTTCCCGATTCCATGATACTTGTACCAACAAGAAATGCATCAACTCCAACTGACTTTAATTTCTTTATATCATCTGAATTAGATATTCCACTTTCACTAATTATAATGTTATTTTGTTTATCAAATTTTTGTAAGAGTTCAATAGTAACGCTAATGTCCACTTCAAGGGTATTCAAATTCCTATTATTAATGCCAATAAGCTGATTTTTATTTTTCAGGATCTCTTTAAATTCGTCCTCTGAATGAACTTCAGTAATGACTTCTAGTCCCTTTTTCGTGGCGTAATCAGAAAATTTTTCCAAGCTTCCCTCCGCAAATCCTTTATCGAAAACGGTTTTAATCAATAAGATGCCGTCTGCGCCTGTTTTTCTTGCTGCATCTATTTGAACATCACTAACTATGATATCTTTCATCAATAATGGTACGTTGACACTCTTTCTAATAGATGCAAGATTATGAATAGAACCATCAAACAAGTAGGGCTGAGTCAGTACAGAAATTCCGACTGAACCAGAATTGGTCATTTGTATTGCTAAATCCTTGGGATTTATCTTAGATTGGTCAAGAATTTTACCCTTTGACGGCGAGGAAAATTTTATTTCTGAAATTATGGGAACGTGATTACATGTTAGGATTACTTGTTTTAGAGAAATTACAGTATGGCTGGTATAGTCATATTTGTCCGCATCATAAAATCCCTCATTGACTGCTTTGTAAGAATTATCGGCCAATGTTTTAAGCCCAGTTTCTCTTGAGAAAAATTTACTCAAAGTCACATCAGAAAGTAAACTTACTCTTAATCATATAACTGTATTACTAAATATTCAGACGTATACTGAACGGGGCTTTTAGGGAATAATGAATCGGTGAAAATGCCAATTACAAGTCAATAATCCAATAGAGGATAGTTTTTGAAACGGTTACAAAATACCGATTAATTAATAAATATATTCATGATCATGCTATCAATCTATTTGAGAATTGTCAGAAACTAAGATATTCCTTGATAGGTCAAAACTGTCGTCAAGATACATACCTAGTGAGCTTCACCATAGAGAAAAAGAAATGTCACTACTACTGACTATGTTTGAAGATTCATACATCAAGCCGGATGAATTCTTGTTTTCTACACCACAAATAATAGGTAGATCAGGAATTGGAAAGACATCTACAATAATAAAATTTTCAAACATGTTGGAAAATGAATTCAAAAAATCTGGGTTAACACTCAAGGTTGCCTACATAAATCTAAAACTTCAGGGTGGAAATAAATATGCAGTTTATAGGTTCCTATTGGAAAAAATTGCTCCAGAACTTCCTTCGCAGGGACTTAGTGCGGAGGAGATGTTAAGATACCTTCTTTCATATTTGTATGAGAACAAGTTATACACTTTGATTATCTTGGACGAGATAGAGTTCCTGTTACGCTCGAATAAAGACAGTGGCATAATTTATGATTTTACACGCCTCAATGAATTTGATCTATCAAAACACTGTAATGTCATAGGTGTAATCTTTATAGCAAGGAGTACCGATTTTCATGACAAAATCGATAGTTCAGAACTAAGTACTCTGGGAAGAATACCAATAGAGTTTCTACCTTATTCTATAGAACAAATAAGTGATATTCTAGTTACAAGATCTTCCGAATCATTCAATCCGAACATTGTAGGTACTGATATAATTGATGAAGTATCACTTATTACAACATCTTCGCAAGTTGATGGGGATGTTAGATATGCTTTGGACCTGCTACTATATGCAGGAAATCTGGCAGAAGCAAACGGAAGTGATCGAATCACATTAGAACAAATTCGTAAAGTCCATGGCTACAACAAACCATCGATTACAATGGAGGATTTGAAAGAACTTCCCAAGAGTCATCTGATTACGCTAATGGCCATTTTAAAAGTACAAAATAAAAGAAAAAAGCAATACATAGAGCTGAAGGAAATTCGGACCTATGCACTTGAATTAGCAGATGAACACAAGATGAAAAAATTTGAATTTGAGGATTACATGAATGATCTTCTCGATAGAAAAATAATCGAAATGAAATCATTAAAGGAAATAGGAATGAACATAACCTCATTGGCTGAATTAGAACCTTTATTAGAACAACAGATAAATAAAAAATAATGGATTATGATAGCAAAACCATTATAGAAAACGGAATTGGAACGATCGGCAAAATCAAGATAATAAAAGCCCTAGCCGAAGAAAATAAAATGGTAACTATTTATGTTCTCCATAAAAGAACCGGATTAAAGAGAGAAGATATCAAACGAAATCTAAAAGATTTGCGCAGTATTGATTGGATTAAGGAAAAAAAAATGGCAAATACGATGTATCATCTTAACAAAGACAACGAATATGTGAACGCCATCCTTGGTTTTTTTGCTAACGTGGGTTATATTGGACAAGCTTGATATTAGTTTCTATGTGCACAGGATCTAGAAAGTTATATCTTTGTTGTTGATTTTGGGCTCATTTGCTCAAATTACGAGTTAGTCTGAAAACGATTAAAAAGGTGAGAAAATAAAGTTTAATGTGCGGTATAGACAAAGCAAACCCAGTAACAAATTTCCAAAGTTCATCTTTATTACTGGCGGAGTAATGTCAGGTCTTGGAAAAGGAATAGTTGCTTCTTCGGTTGCAAAGTTATTACAGCTAACTGGTTTAAGAGTAACCTGCACAAAAATTGATCCATATGTGAATTACGATGCAGGAACGATGAACCCAACAGCACATGGAGAGGTCTTTGTTACGGATGATGGGGGAGAGTGTGATATGGATATGGGAAACTATGAAAGGTTTCTTAATACACCCATGACAAAATGGCATAATATTACTACTGGAAGGATCTATTCTGATGTAATAAAGGCTGAAAGAGAAGGCAAGTATCTGGGCCAATGTGTTCAGATAATACCTCATGTAACTGACGTAATAAAGAATAGTTTAAAGAATCTAGCTAAAGGTTATGACGTTTTAGTTGTTGAATGTGGTGGTACGGTAGGTGATATAGAAAGTCTTCCATTCTTGGAATCTTTTAGACAGATGGAATTAGAAGAAGGCGATACAGAAACTCTATTCATACATGTAACATTGGCACCAATTTTGGATGTGGTAGGCGAACAGAAAACAAAACCTACACAGCACAGCGTTCAGGAGCTCCGAAGAATTGGAATTCATCCATATATCCTGGCAGTCAGATGCCAAAAGCCACTGAATAGAGAAGCAAGACATAAGATTTCAATGTTTGCTAGCATTAGAGAGCAATGTGTTATTTCATGTCATGATTGTTCTTTGATTTATGATGTCCCAGAAATATTAAAAGACCAAGGAATAATTGATGTAATCTCTGACAAGCTTGATCTAAAAAACCGTAACATAAGGTGGGCTGAATGGAAAAAGGTAACAAAATCTTTCTTTAACTTTTCAGGAAATGTAAGCGTAGGTATTGTTGGTAAATATGTAAATTTACCAGATAGCTATGTGAGTGTATATCAAGCGTTGCTGCATTCATCAGCAAAACTGGGCAAGAAATTAAGTGTTGAATGGATTGATTCTGAAAGATTTGAGAATGGTAATAACGATGAAGTGAAATTCTTGAACAAGTTTGATGGAATTCTTGTTCCGGGAGGATTTGGAGCAAGAGGAAGTGAAGGAATAATAAATTCAATTAATTATGCTAGACAAAAGGATATACCATTTTTAGGAATCTGTTTTGGATTTCAACTTTCGTTAATTGAATTTGCAAGAAATCAATGTGGGTTAGTCGATGCCAGTTCACAGGAATTTAACCCAAATGATAATAACTCATTGGTAAAATTCATGCCCGAACAGGAACATACTGTTAACCTTGGCGGCTCGATGAGACTGGGAAAACATGACATAACAATAATACCCCAGACATTGGCCAATAGTATATACCATAACAAGAAAATTGAGCGAAGACACAGACATAGGTATGAATTTAATCAGGATTATAGACAAGTCATAGAAGAAAATGGCATGGTGTTATCCGGTCATTCTGATAAAGGGAGAAGAATAGAAATTCTAGAATTTCCATCAAACAAGTTCTTTTTCGCTGTTCAGTATCATTCTGAATTTAGCAGCATACCAGGCAAACCGGAACAAGCATTTGAAGCATTCATAACATCTTGCATCTAGGTCAAAGTTTTAGATTTAACTCGTAAGTTTTTTGTCTGGCATCACGCAAAGATGTCTTCTTCCTGACTAACCCCCGTTGGATAAGATGACTCAA
>JAATVN010000069.1 GCA_014523595.1 Nitrososphaerales archaeon TH5888
AGTCTGTATCGAATGCCTGGGAATAGAAAGGGCTACAAGAACAATCATAAATAGATCCTTTAAGGCTCTAAAAGAAATCCTCAAAGAAAGATATGATGTTGAACTCTTATCATCAAAAATTGATTTTTTACTGAAACAAGGCTTACTTGCTGATTGCTATTACTACATAGGTAAACTAGTTTGTAGCCATCTTGAAAATAAGGATAATACCTCTCAGCTGAACTATCACAAGCTTAACAGAATAGCTTTGGACCTAACAAGTGATTATGAAAAGGTAAAGAAGATGTCTGCGCTGATAAAACGCGACTGCAAGCTTATACTGAAAAATTAAGTAACAGGAGCAGCAACCAAAATTGGTTCAATCTCCTTTACCCTTCGGGCCCTTAATTTAGCCTTGTATTTCAGGTTTCTAGGCTTTGTTCTCAGTCTATATCCACAACAGGGGCACCATAGTCCATCCCATTTTATGAAAATTTCGCATATCTGGCAGCGCTTCTGACCGCTTACATACCTTCCTGAACCGACCGGCTTTTGGGCTTTATGTCGTATACATATTCCTTTGCAAGTCATCTTTCCTTCCATATATAAAAAACATCTCAAGTATTTAAATATGCATATTAATTTTACAATATTTTGAATTTTGATAATTTACTTTATCAATTTTTTACATGTTCGAGAAAAAGAAAATAAAAAAAATATGTTTTTTTTTAACTAACTTTTATAGATTTGGTCTGAAAGGCTTCGTTCATTGTAAGATATTCATCCAGTCTCATCTTAATGTCGTCTGGTTGAGTATCATCCATGCCTGAAAAGCCTGCGTCAAACGTAATCTTGTTGCCAGAGACTGACACATTTTCAATTTCCATGTCTGCGTAGATATTTGCCAGTTCATCTACCCACGCCTTGCCTTCTTCTTGGTTAATTCCGTTAGCTTCTATCGCTACTTTACACATTTTAGTCAATCAAATTCACTAAAGAAAAGTTAAATTGGAGATTTATAAAGTTGACGTATTAAATTTGCAAGGTCTACCTCTGGATTTAAACCTTAATTGAACCTACTAGTGTTTCCTGTATTAAGCTTCCTCAAATCCCCAATACTTGACTAGTTCTTTTTCAAACTTTGTAAATTGCTCGTCGCTCAGAGGGTCTCCACAATTCTTGTGCGACGGTATTACTTTCATTCCCATGAGCTTAAAATCAACCTCGTAGAAATGTATGCTAGGACAATCGCACATTTGCTATTTTTGATTTACGCATCTCTTATTAGTTTATCTAAATTTTCTAGATTCAACTAGCTTGTCTGGGTAGATGACAATTCTAAAAGTTTATGAGTGCGTTTCCTAATTTATGAGAACTATGGGCAAGTTTTACTCTCACTTACAATCTCCGTTATGCAAACCAATTGTTGTTTTGTTTGTATTATTTTCTACGGTCTTGATAATTTCGCAATCCAATTTGAATAATGCATTAGCACAGGAGGATGGCCAATGGTATGTTGGGGATGGTGCAAAAAATGACATGTATGTAACATACAAGGTGCAAGAGCAGGATACAAATGCTGGCCGTCCGTTTGACATGACGATTTATTTCAAGGAATATAATGAGACTGGTAAATATTGGGTGGCTCCAACGTTTGTTGTGGACCAAGGACGCGTATTCAACGGAACTCTTCACCTAAGTGATCTTGATTTAACAGCTTTGGGAACTTCTCAAATCCCTCCAGAAATGACAGAGTATAGAAGCGCATATTCAAGTTCACTAAAATGGCTTGCATCATTTGTTTCAAAGCCCGGTCAATCACTAACTGCGCAATATTGGGGCAAAATTGCATCAATAGGAGGATCTCCAATATCACCTACAGGGAAGGCTACTATAACAACACCTGCAGGAACTTTTGATACCACCACAGTTGTATGGCACAAGGGAGTTGATAATACCGTTTGGATTAAAGACGGATTTCCTTATCCCATAAAGGCACAGACATATGCGGACATTACAACAGGCAATCCTCCAGTACAGTATGCTTTTGAATTGCTCGCAACAGGTCAGGGACAGCCAAAGCAGCCTGAAGGCCAAGAACAAATCCCCGTTCCACCCCTAGAACAGAGAACAGAGCGTGGAACATATATCATCAGTCTTACATGGGAACCTGTTACGATAAAGGCTGGTAACAATACCAAATTTGGAATAATATTTTATGATGACAAGAAAAACCTAGTGACAGGAATTGGATACAATTTTGCCGTAGTTGACGCAAATGGCCAACTTTTCTATGCAAAGGATAATCAACTTGCCAGCGATGGAACCGCCATACAAAATGTAGTCTTCCAAAAGCCAGGACCAATGACTGTAAAGGTGCTCATAACACAAGGTGCAGGTGGCCCAAGCAACTTTGTAGAATCCGGTCAGTTTGACATAGTTGTTCAGTAATCCTTTTTTTGGTATTTACTCTTTTTTTTAAGTTCTGATTCATAGTAACATCAATGTCCCCAAAAAGAATAGTATTTCTAGCTTCAGGGATATTTGCAGCAATAGGAATTCTAGTAAGTGTAGTAATAATTGCCATTGGCGGTGGTTTTTCGGGAGGTGAAGATGGGCCTTCCATTTTCAATCCACCTACCTCAAAAGACCTGTGGACAATTGGGGGTAACATAGAGGATGGGATGAATCTGACATATTCGCTGACAACCACATTTGGAGGCAAGTCAAACCTTAAAGATTCAATGGTTTCAATGAACTTCAATGATATGCAAGACAAATGGGATATAAATTTCAAAATAAAGAATGGTAGTAGTAGCAGTGCAGTCAAAGATGTCAGTGCCAACTTTTCCAAAAAACAACTCCTGAGAACAGACCCGATTAGTCAAGAGAACGAATTGTTAATTCAGCCAATAGAAGGATCAATATTGGTTGTACGTGATCTTGCAAAGGAACCAAGATATCTTGTTGTTGGGGCAATTTGGGACAAGATATTCACGGGTTCATCTACAAAAGATGTAAAAATAGAAGGTAAAGAAACGATTTCTACTCCTGCAGATACCTTTGATGTTTATACACTGCAATACAATGTAGGTAATTCAGTAAGCAAGATTTATTTGAACAAGGATTTGCCTTTTCCAATAAAGGCTCAAGTTTACGATGAAAATGACAAAATTCTATATGAATATGAACTGCAGAGCGTATCAAGATGAATGAATTAAATTGAAGTATTTTCAAGAAAAATATGAATGTAGTATGTTCCTAGAAAGTTTGAATAATTATTATTTGTATTTGCATTTTGTAGGAAATCCTCACCAGATAACATTTTATAATCCTATTGTAGTGACCATTACCAAATGATTGAAACACTGAAAACTGCTTGTTTGGA